>NZ_JAPVZK010000030.1:0-22898 GCF_041432345.1 Streptococcus sp. 27098_8_103 | reverse complement strand
TAACAGTCTGCTGATTGTAGCCATCATAAACAGACTGGAATCCAGTCTCAAACATATAATATACACATTCTTCGCTAAATGTTTTCACGGATATTCAAGAGTATGATAAAGGCAGCTAGAAGAAATAGCAATAAAACAAAGCTAACTGCCAGAGTTCCAAAGCTAGTAGCAATGGTTACCAAAGCTATTGTAAATAAGCTAGGTAAAACAACTGTAATGGCACCGATAGAGGATTGAACTGCTCCCATTGACTCCTCAGGTATTTGTTTAAAAATGAGTTCCTGTAATCGAGGAGAGAGGATACCTGCGAAAAAGGCATCCAAGGCACTAAAGATAAGAATCCAGTCAAAACGAACTGCCACAAAGCCAACTAAAAGGAGTAATTGGATAATAAGCGAGGCATATAGGGCTAGTTTTATGGAGATTGTATTCTTCAGATAGCCACTCACAAGGCTTCCGACAATAAGGGCTGACAATTCAAGGGTGGATAACAAGGCAAGAGATTGACCTGTTTGTAAATTCAAAAAGGGCTGATTCCTCAAAAACAGAGTAGAAACAGGAACTGTAACATTTATCACTGCTTGACTAATAGAGATAATAAACAAAACCAAGAGCACCTTATTCATATTCCATATCAATTTTGATGATTGGAGCAGATGCTGGCAAAAGGATTTTACAGAGAGTCCTTCTTGATAGCTAATCGTTTTTTCTACTTTCAAGAGGTCTGTTTTTATGAAAAGAATACCTAAAAATGCGATTAAAAAGGTCAGAGCATTCAGTAAGGAAATAGACTGGATAGATAGAATACCTAGTAAGACTCCTCCTAGAATATTACTGATTGTTTTCACTAAACTAACAGTTGACTGTTTAAATCCAATAGCTTCTGCCAGATGGTCTTGCCCAATAATTCTAATGAAAATCGGAGTGAGCATGGCGCCTGAAAAATAACTCAATGTGTCAGATAAGAGGTTAATCAGACAAATAAATGCTACTAATAACAAGGAAAAGGACTGCCCTGAAAGTGATAAAGAAACGATAGAGTAAAGCAAAAATTTTGCAAAACTAATCATTGTATATTTTAGGACACGATGATGTTGAAAATCCGCCAAAACTCCCAGAAAGATTTGCAGAACTTGAGGAAGGGTTTCTGAAATCGTGATCAGTAAAATCGCCAAAGGGGCAAAAGATGCATCTGCCACATAATTCAAAAAGGCCAGATAAAAAATCGTATCCCCAACCGTTGAAATCCACTGGTTGATGGTTAATTGCCTAAAATTTCTATTTTGAAGAAATACTTTCATCACAACTCCTTTTAAAGTTCCAGTGTATAGAAAACAAGACTTGGTTTAATATTGAACTCCAAGCCTTGCTCATATTCAGATTCATCCATTATATGATGTTCATGCCGTATTTTATAATAAATCATATCTTAAAAATACCAGACCACACTATTCCCTGCTTGTATTTAGCTTCTTTCTTTTGGACAAATTTTGCTAAATCCAACAACTCTGTCGGCGGTTCACCTTTAAAGCTCAACAATTCTTTAGAGACGGCAAAAGAAAGACGTACAGCTAACAAATCTTCATTAGTACTAGAGAACTGTTTTGCTGTTTCCAGCAATTGCTTCCTAAATTCTTCCGTCAAGCTAATTTCTTTATTATTGTATAGGGAATGAATTAACATTTGTAACTGACTTTGTTTTTCCATCGTTTACCTCATTTTATCTAGGACGCCAAGTTTCACTTTTAGTCCAGCCATTTACAGTATGCTCATAATTAAACATATACTGTACGAATTCCCATCTATAAACCACTTCTGCGACTTAGGATCTGCTTGAAGTGCTTTACAAGGATAGTATAACACGAAAATTAGCTTATTTTAGAAAATCGCATATTTGATATTTTTTCTTATAGAAATTTCAGATTTGCAATTGTTGACTACTCAATAAGTTCTTTGTATTGCTTCAAACGCAATTCGAAGAGGGCTAGCAATTGTGGATTTTCTAATACTTGCAGAGATTGGATAAATCTTTCAATCTCTTTTTGATTGCTTCCTTTGGTTTGAAGGAAAATCTTCATTTTCTTTAAAAACTGCCACAATACTTTTTCAAAAACATCGTATGGACGAAGCATGCTCTCTAGCTCAGCTTCAAAAATTGGGATATAAGAGAAAAGTTTACGCTCCATGAGTTCTGATATAATATTCAGAAATCCACTTTTCATATACAATCGATTATGTACCAACTCTTTAAATTCCCTAGATTTCTCAATTAAAGCGGTCGATAAAAATATCAAATCTTGATTGCTCAAGAAGGGCATGGTATTGCAAAAGAGATAGAGTTCAAACCAGGTCCAAGACTCAATAGCATAGAGATAGATAGTCAAAAACTCGCTATCTTCTTTTACTAATGGATAGTTCTTATTTAAGGAATGGAGTGCGTTTTTAATTACAATGGCATTCAAACGACGATAGGTCTCTGCCATCTGTTCTTGCTCGACTTCCTCCAACAGTTGCTCTAAACCAGCTATATCTTGGTGGGCAAAGCGATCCACAACCTTTCTACCAATCTGCATATGTAGGGATTCTTGATAATTGTTTAGCTTATGACCAAACTCATCAAAATTCATATTGATCCCTTGGATGGCTAGGATCAACTTATCCGCAGATAGCATAGACTGCCCTAGTTCAAACTTGGACAACTGAGAGGCTGTTAGACCAGCACAAGCCACATCTGACTGCTTGAGCTTTCTCGCCAAACGTAATTCCTTGTAAAATTCTCCCAACTCCATTCTCTCAATCATCTCACCACCTCCTATTCTTTATATATTATATCATTATTTACAATGATTTGTCAAAATATTCTGACATTTAAGAGGGCAAAAAAGCCAGCCTTGAGCTGACTCCTTATTCCATAGTATCAAAAGCAAGACTTGGTTTGGCATTGAGATCCAAGCTTGCAAAATTTTCTTTGTTCCACTCGCTGACGCTGGCATAGGCAATCATACCTGCATTGTCTCCGCAGAGACGCAGAGGGGGGATGATGACCTTGACATCTGTGATTTCGGCTGCTAGGCGTTCTCTGAGGCCTTTATTGGCTGCCACGCCACCTGCCACAACCAGAGTTTTAACAGGATATTTCTCCAAGGCTTTCTTGGTTTTAGCCATAAGAATATCCATGACTGCTGCTTGGAAGGAAGCACACAAATCCTCTGTAGACAAGCTTTCTCCCTTTTGCTCAGCATTGTGGTGAAGATTGATAAAGGCAGATTTCAAACCTGAGAATGAAAACTCCAGATTATCTTCCTTAATCATGGCACGAGGAAAGTCATAAATATCCTGCCCCTGATGAGCCAGCTCGTCAATCTCACGACCGGCAGGATAGGTCAAGCCCATGACACGGCCGACCTTATCATAGGCCTCACCAACCGCGTCATCTCGCGTTTCCCCAACAATCTTGTAGTCACCAGCCTCCGAAACATAAACCAACTCTGTGTGTCCACCGCTGACCAAGAGGGCTAGCAAGGGAAACTCCAAAGGCTCCACGCTCTGAGCTGCCATAAGGTGACCAGCCATGTGGTTAACGGGAATCAGCGGAAGTCCATGTGCCCAAGCAAAGGCCTTAGCAGCTGATAAACCAACTAGTAAAGCTCCCACCAAGCCAGGTCCATAGGTAACCGCCACAGCTGTTACATCGTCTTCGGTAATCCCTGCTTCTGCCAACGCCTCCTCGATGCAGGCTGTAATGACCTCGACATGGTGACGACTGGCTACTTCTGGCACTACGCCCCCAAAACGTTTGTGGCTCTCAATTTGACTAGCAATGACATTAGACAAGAGCTCATCGTCGTTTTTCAAGACGGCGACACTGGTCTCATCACAGGATGTCTCAAATGCTAAAATATATCTATCCTTCATCTATTTCTCTCTTCATGATAATGGCATCCTCGACTGGGTCATGGTAGTAGGCCTTTCGCTCAGCGATGACTGCCATCTTTTCTTTCTTGTAAAATGCTTGTGCTCGGTGATTTGACTTTCTGACTTCGAGGAAAATCTCCTTGTCTGTCGGCAATTGAGCAAACAAGGCTGATGCAATTCCCTGACCCTGATAGGTTTGTTTGACAGCGATTTGCAGGACTTCTGCCTCAAAAAGATTCTCCTGCACAGCTAGAAAGCCAATCACTTCTTCCCCATCATAAGCTAGAGCATACCAAGTCTGGTCTTGGGACAGGTCTGCTTGGATTTGTTCCAGCGTCCAAGGACTGACTGGGTAAACAGCTATCATAACAGCGTAGATGGCTTGAGCCAGATCAGGTTGCTGGTGAGTTCGTTTGATTTCTATCATAGGCGTTTAATGTAGGACTTACCAGACTCGGTATGGTTCTTGAGCCAGTTTTCCTCAGCCTCAACACGCTTGAGGTAGTTCGGCACAAAATCATGCAAGGAGTCTGCTTCCTTGTCCCAAGCCAAAAGAGCAAGATTGGCTGCATTAGGCAAGGTTTCTTTGTAATTAGTCCTTGGCAAGTGTTCTTGAATCTGCTCCACAAAGGGGGCAACTTCTCCGACAAAGGTTACCTGACTAGCACCCTTAACTTTCTCTAACACCTCTTCAAAAGATAGGTGCGCTTCTGGCATGACAGGTTTGGCATTTTCATAAAATCCTGCATAAACATTGTTGCGACGCGCATCCATCAAAGGAACGAACAAACCTTCTTGTTGGTAGGGCACCAGAGCCAAGAGGCTAGACATACCAACTAACTCGATGTTAAGAGTATGAGCAAGGGTCTTGGCAGTTGCTACCGCAATTCGCAAACCTGTGTAGCTACCTGGCCCTTCCGCCACAACGATTCTATCCAAATCCTTGGGCGTCCAGTTCACACTTGCCATCAAAAAATCGATGGCAGGCATGAGGGTAATACTGTGATTTTTCTTAATATTAATCGTCGTCTCGGCAAGAACCTGCTTGTCCTCTAAAATAGCGAGAGAAAGAGCCTTGCTGGACGTATCAAAAGCTAATACTTTCATAACACATTCCTATCTTTTTGTCTGCTTACTATTATACTACAAAAGCTGGCACATGGGAATTTTCTTTATTCCCAAACAAAAAGCCCCAGCATGAGCAGGGCATCTAAGCATTTAATCCAAAATAAAATACAAACCAAACGACATAGGTTACGAGGAGGAGAAAAAGCGAGTAGAGAGTCACAAAGGTAATCTTCCACAAGAACTTGGTTTGTCGTCGTTCCAGTTTGGCAAATAGAAGATTCCCCGCATAAACGCAAGCAACAAAAACAATAAAAGCTACCAAACGAGCTCCGATAGCAAAAGCAAATAAGTTATACATAGGGCAACCTCCTTGACTTAAAATCTATATGGAATTATGACAAGCGATAAATTTCACTTCCATTATCAACATAACACATTTTCTTTATTTTTACAAGCGCTTACTAAAGAAATCGTCCCCTGACTTTCTCGTTTCCGTCTTTTACTAATTTTTCATTTTGTGGTATAATTGAAATAATTGTAACGAATCAAGGTCAATCTAGACACAAAATGGAATGAAATCAAGCAAATCTATGCTAAAAGTTTGGAATAAGCTGACCTGTAAATAGAAAGGAACTATATGATTTACAAAGTTTTTTATCAAGAAACAAAAGAACGTAGCCCACGCCGTGAAACAACACGCGCACTATACCTAGACATCGATGCTAACTCAGAACTTGAGGGCCGTATCGCTGCTCGCCAACTTGTCGAAGAAAATCGCCCAGAGTACAATATCGAGTATATCGAACTCTTGTCTGACAAATTGCTAGATTACGAAAAAGAAACTGGCGCCTTCGAAATTACGGAGTTCTAATATGGCCTATACTCTTAAACCTGAAGAAGTTGGTGTTTTTGCCATCGGTGGTCTGGGAGAAATCGGGAAAAACACATATGGAATTGAATACCAAGACGAGATTATCATCGTTGATGCTGGGATTAAATTTCCAGAAGATGACTTGCTGGGTATCGACTATGTCATTCCTGACTACTCTTACATCGTAGACAATATCGACCGCGTTAAGGCTGTTCTGATTACCCACGGACACGAGGACCACATCGGTGGAATTCCCTTCCTACTCAAGCAAGCAAATGTCCCTATCTACGCTGGACCACTTGCCTTGGCTTTGATCCGTGGAAAACTCGAAGAACACGGCCTCTTGCGCAACGCCAAACTTTATGAAATCAACCACAATACTGAGTTGACCTTTAAAAATCTCAAGGCAACTTTCTTTAGAACGACTCACTCCATTCCAGAGCCTTTAGGGATTGTCATTCATACTCCTCAAGGGAAAATTGTCTGTACGGGTGACTTCAAGTTTGACTTAACACCAGTTGGTGAACCAGCAGACTTGCACCGTATGGCTGCCCTTGGGGAAGAAGGTGTGCTCTGTCTTCTGTCTGACTCGACAAATGCAGAAATTCCAACCTTTACCAACTCTGAAAAAGTCGTTGGCCAGTCCATCATGAAGATTATCCAAGGCATTGAAGGACGTATCATCTTTGCATCCTTTGCCTCAAATATCTTCCGTCTCCAACAAGCAACAGAAGCTGCTGTTAAGACTGGACGTAAGATTGCCGTCTTTGGCCGTTCGATGGAAAAGGCTATTGTCAACGGAATCGATCTTGGCTACATCAAAGCTCCTAAGGGAACCTTTATCGAGCCAAATGAAATCAAAGACTACCCTGCAGGCGAGATTCTCATCCTCTGTACAGGTAGTCAGGGGGAACCAATGGCTGCTCTCTCTCGTATCGCCAATGGAACCCACCGTCAGGTACAACTCCAACCAGGCGATACGGTCATCTTCTCTTCTAGTCCTATCCCTGGAAACACTACTAGCGTCAACAAGCTGATTAACATCATTTCTGAAGCTGGTGTCGAAGTTATCCACGGTAAAGTGAACAATATCCATACATCTGGACACGGTGGTCAGCAAGAGCAAAAACTCATGCTCCGCTTGATTAAGCCAAAATACTTCATGCCTGTCCACGGTGAATACCGCATGCAAAAAGTCCATGCTGGACTAGCAGTGGATACTGGTGTTGAGAAGGACAATATCTTTATCATGAGCAATGGCGATGTGCTTGCCCTTACTGCTGACTCTGCTCGTATCGCAGGTCATTTCAACGCCCAAGATATCTATGTCGATGGAAATCGTATCGGTGAAATCGGTGCTGCTGTCCTTAAAGATCGTCGTGATCTATCTGAAGACGGTGTCGTTCTAGCAGTCGCAACTGTTGACTTCAAATCTCAGATGATTCTGTCTGGTCCAGACATTCTCAGCCGAGGCTTTGTCTACATGAGAGAGTCTGGAGACTTGATTCGCCAAAGCCAGCGTATCCTCTTCAATGCTATTCGTATCGCACTGAAAAATAAGGATGCTAGCGTTCAATCTGTCAATGGTGCCATTGTCAACGCTATTCGCCCCTTCCTTTATGAAAATACCGAACGTGAACCGATTATCATTCCGATGATCCTCACACCAGATGAAGAATAATACTCTTCGAAAATCTCTTCAAACCACGTCAGCTTCGCCTTGCCGTATATATGTTACTGACTTCGTCAGTTCTATCTACAACCTCAAAGCAGTGCTTTGAGCAACCTACGGCTAGCTTCCTAGTTTGCTCTTTGATTTTCATTGAGTACAAGTCAACAAAACAGCCCCGTCTTCGGAGCTGTTTTTTCTATGCTTTCTTTTTAGATTAAAACTCAATAAAAATCGAAAGCAGACTAGAAGGCTAGGCGAAAGCATAACTTAAGTTAGGTGAGCCGAAGCCGACGACGTATCATTTTGATTTTTGAAGAGTTTTAGAAATACTACGATTTTTACCTTCAAGATACACCATCAAAATAGAAATATCTGCTGGGTTTACTCCCGAAATACGGCTGGCTTGGCCGATGGTTTCTGGATTGATGAGTTTGAACTTCTGACGGGCTTCGGTTGCGATAGAATCAATGTCATCCCAGTCAATATTGGCTGGAATGCGTTTTTCTTCCATGCGTTTCATCTTAGCAACCTGGTCCATGGCTTTGGAAATATAGCCTTCGTACTTGATTTCTGTTTCAATCAATTCGATAATCTTGTCATCCAAGTCCTCTGCAGCTGGTCCGATGAAGGCCACCACATCTTGGTAAGAAACTTCTGGACGGCGAAGAAATTCCTTGGCTGTCACCGCATCTGTCAACGGCTTGAAGCCCATCTCCTCAACCTTAGCATTGGTTTCTTTGACTGGCTTGAGTTTGATACTGTTTAGGCGCTTCATCTCATTGTCAAATTGATTTTTCTTGATTTCAAAGCGAGCCCAGCGTTCATCATCCACAAGTCCAATCTCGCGTCCCATCTCAGTCAAACGCATATCAGCGTTGTCATGACGGAGAATGAGACGGTATTCAGCACGACTGGTCAAAAGACGATAAGGTTCGATAGTCCCCTTGGTTACCAAGTCATCAATCATCACCCCGATATAACCGTCACTGCGCTTCAAAATCAACTCAGGTTTGTCTTGGATTTTCAGAGCCGCATTGATACCCGCGATAATCCCTTGGCCAGCAGCTTCTTCGTAACCTGATGTTCCATTTGTCTGACCAGCAGTGAAAAGGCCTGAGATTTTCTTGGTTTCCAAAGTCGCACGCAACTGGTGAGGCAAGACCATGTCGTACTCGATAGCATAACCAGTTCGCATCATCTCAGCATTTTCCAGACCTTTAATGGAATGAACTAGCTCACGTTGGACATCCTCAGGCAGACTGGTTGAAAGACCTTGGACATAGACTTCTTCTGTATTGCGCCCTTCTGGTTCTAAAAATAGTTGGTGGCGTTCCTTGTCCGCAAAGCGCACAATCTTGTCCTCAATTGACGGACAGTAACGAGGGCCCACTCCCTTGACTACACCTGTGAACATAGGCGCACGGTGGAGGTTGTTTTGGATAATCTCATGACTGGTACCATTTGTATAGGTCAACCAACATGGCACCTGGTCCTTGACATAGTCCTCATCACGTGAAGTATATGAGAAGTGATTAGGCGCTTCGTCCCCTGGCTGAATCTCTGTCACGTCGTAATTGATAGAAGAAGCCTTGACACGTGGAGGTGTACCCGTCTTGAAACGACCAATTTCAAGTCCCAATTCCTTGAGATTGTCAGCTAGGTTAATCGAAGCTAGACTGTGGTTAGGACCTGACGAGTACTTGAGGTCTCCGATGATGATTTCCCCACGGAGTGCGGTTCCTGTGGTCACGATAACAGCCTTAGCAGCATACTCTTGATGGGTAGCTGTACGTACACCGACAACCTTGCCATCTTCCACCAAAATCTCATCAATCATGGTTTGACGAAGGGTCAAATTCTCTTGATTTTCAACTGTCTTGCGCATTTCCTTAGAGTAAAGCTCTTTGTCAGCTTGCGCACGAAGGGCACGGACAGCTGGCCCCTTCCCTGTGTTGAGCATCTTCATCTGGATGTAAGTCTTGTCAATGGTTTTGGCCATCTCGCCACCTAGGGCATCAACTTCACGCACGACAATCCCCTTGGCAGAACCACCGATCGAAGGGTTACAAGGCATGAAAGCCAGCATTTCAATATTGATGGTCGCAAGCAAGACCTTGCAGCCCATACGGCTGGCAGCCAAAGAAGCCTCAACCCCAGCGTGTCCCGCGCCAATTACAATAATATCGTATTCTTCAGTAAAATGATAAGTCATATTTCTCTCCTATTCCTCAAGATGAATGTGTCTTAGTTGGCCGTCCCATTCTGGTAGGGCTGTTTTTAAAAAGTCTGGAACTAGCTGGATATTCTGGAGCTGATCCAAGTCAATCCATTCACAGGGCTGCGATTTTTCATCTTCCTGCATGGTCAACGGGGCGTCCTCAAGTAAGTCCACCAAATAATGAAACTCGATATTGTGATAATAAACACCGTCCTGTTCAAAACGATTTTCAACCACAAAAACTAGCTGCCCAGCTTGAGCTTTGACACCAAGTTCTTCCCTCACTTCACGAACTACCGCGTCTTCCGTGCTTTCATTGACTTGAATCGCACCACCGATAGTATAATACTTGCCCTTATCTTTGGTGACTAGAAGCTTGCGATTTTGAAGAATCAAAGCTGTCGCCCGAACGCCAAAAATCGTATTTCCTACTTTTGTCCGAAAGTCTTGTTGAGTCATTTTTATCCTTTCCCTTAAACGACACAAAAACAGTCAAAACTCCAAAGAAGTGCAGGACAAAAAAGCCTGCAACATCCATGAGCTTTGACCATCATTTCTATTGCTTTTATTATTGTAGCAAATTGAGAAAATTTGTCAATCTAAATGTACTGACAAACTTGTCCATCGCGGTAGGCATTGTCAATCAAACCACCACCTAGACACTCTTCCCCGTCGTAAAAGACAACTGCCTGACCTGGTGTGATGGCGCGTTGCGGTTCTGCAAAGATAACCTCTGCCTTGTCTCCTTTGACATGGACGGTCACCTTAGAATCAGGCTGACGGTAGCGGAATTTAGCCGTACATTCGAGCGTAAACTCCTCTGGCATGTCACGAGTAAAGTGAACCTGACTAGCCTCAAGGCTGGTTGACATGAGCGAATCATGGTAGAATCCTTGTCCTACATAGAGAATATTCTTGCTCAGGTCTTTTCCGACAACGAACCAAGGTGCATTGTCACCACCGTGTTGCCCACCGATACCGAGACCGCCACGCTGACCAATCGTAGAGTACATAAGTCCTGCATGCTCACCCATATCGCGACCATCCACAGTCATCATGCGACCAGGCTGAGCTGGCAGGTAGTTGCTGAGAAAGTTTTTAAAGTTCTTTTCTCCGATAAAGCAAATTCCTGTCGAGTCTTTCTTCTTAGCAGTCGCAAGGCCTGCTTCTTCTGCTAGTCTGCGAACTTCAGGCTTTTCCAAATGTCCCAATGGGAACATGGTTTTTTGGAGTTGTTCTTGCGAAAGTTGACTGAGGAAATAGGTTTGGTCCTTGCCATTGTCCACGCCACGAAGCATATGAACAGTACCATCTTCATCACGCGCCACTCGGGCATAATGCCCAGTCGCTACATAGTCTGCCCCTAAGGTCATGGCATAGTCCAAAAAGGCCTTGAACTTGATTTCCTTGTTACACATAACATCTGGATTTGGCGTGCGTCCCGCACGGTATTCTGCTAGGAAATACTCGAAAACGCGGTCCCAGTACTCTTTTTCAAAATTGACAGAGTAGTAGGGAATGCCAATCTGGTCTGCTACCGCAGCCACATCCTTGTAATCTTCGGTCGCCGTACAGACGCCGTTTTCATCTGTGTCGTCCCAGTTCTTCATGAAGATGCCAATCACATCGTAACCCTGCTCCTTGAGAAGAAGAGCCGTCACCGACGAATCAACACCACCACTCATCCCCACAACAACACGTGTTTTAGAGTTATCACTCATGGTAAGTCTCCCATCTATTCGTTTATTTATACCCTCAAAATTCTATTTACTATGACTTTCAATAGAATTTATTTGAGTATAGTCATTTCGTTTGCTTTTAGTAGTAAAATGGTCTGAGAGACCATTTTAGCCTATCATCTTAAAATGAAAATATGATAGGCAATGAGTCGCAGGCATAACTTGAGTTCGCTCAATCAGTCTGGGAGACTGATTGAGGTTATAAATCAGACAAGCTCAGCTTGCATCTCATTTCGAGTTAACGACGTAATAAAAGATAAACGAAATGACTAGTTCACGATTGAAGGTCGTGTGTGCTTAACGATTGAAGGTCGCTTGAGCAGTATTCATTATAACATGCTTGGTTGGAGAAGACAAGAAAGAGGCTGTCAATCGACCAACCTCTTTCATAAAATAATCAATCCTTCAACAAAATCCATTGTTGAAATGCTGTTCTAAACCATTGATAGCTCAGATTTCCCAGAATAGAGCTGTCCTAACTATCGAACAGATTAAATCCATACATATCCACGCAATTCTATGTTTAGAATTGCCATAAAATAAATGTTTTAGGGATATTCTAAGTCTTTGACTGCTTAAAATTTTACGTTCTGAAGGATTTTAAAGCTAGAATAGCATAAAAATCATGAAAACTGAACTATTCGAAGCTTCAGAGTCATACGATTTCCATAGGAAGTATCTTTTTAGTACGTGTGGTTAGGAGGTAATTTTAGGGAATCTCCCAAAAACAACCGATTTCCTATTTTTATCAATCAAAAATGTTGATAAATGAGTGTTTTAAAATTAAATTTTAAAGGTATCCTTAAATTTAAAGATTTTTGATAAGATTTCTGTATTTTTTACAATTCAATGATACGATGACATTGTTGGGCTACATAAGCATCGTGGGTCACAATAATGACTGTTTTCCCCTCGCGATTCATCTCTAAGAGAAACTTCAAGACCAAATCTCTATTTTCAGGGTCCAGAGAACCTGTTGGTTCATCGGCTAAAATCAGCTGGCTGGGTTTTAAGATGGCTCTAGCAACTGCAATTCGTTGTTGTTCGCCACCAGACAACTCGGAGACCTTTTGATGCAACGTAGCTGACAAACCTACTCTCTCTAAAATCTCTTCCACCTTTTTGAGCTTGTCTTTCTTGGACAATTTCACATATTTCAGCGCCAGCATGAGATTGTACTCGACCGTTTCATCATCAATCAGGGCAAAATTTTGAAACAGATAAGAGATATGTTCACGGATTATTGTTTGCGACTTGGCAGAATTGA
This sequence comes from Streptococcus sp. 27098_8_103, assembly GCF_041432345.1. GTDB lineage: Bacteria > Bacillota > Bacilli > Lactobacillales > Streptococcaceae > Streptococcus > Streptococcus mitis_BV. Next base: position 10,148 of record NZ_JAPVZK010000030.1, on the reverse strand, counting down.
CCGCTAGATTTGTCTGACCAAAAATCTCATACCGTCCGCTATAATCACCATCTATCAAACCTAATAAATTTAACAAGGTCGACTTACCACTACCACTTTTTCCAACGATGGCAACCAAATCTCCCTGATCAATCCTGAGAGATAAGTGATCCAAAATCACTTTTCCTCCAATGGTTTTGGTAATATTTTCCAACTCAATCATAAGATGCCCCCTTTCAATAACTCTACTAGACTTCTTTTCTCCATCCTAGAAGCCAAGACTAACACAAATAGTATATCCAGACATGTAAAGCCTGCAAACAGCAGGAGTGGCAAGAGCGCATGGGCAAAGAAAATCAATACTAGAAGAGGGAGACTATAGCCCAACAAAAGTAGAACGAGGAGAGGACGGTAGCGATCGACCAGTTTCCACCCCATAAACTTCTTGGTAATGATATCCCTGCGCTTCAACAAGAAAGTTGTTACTAGTAAGAAGTAGGAAATCATCATGCTAAGGAGACCAAACAAAGCAAAGAGTATATTAAGATTTCGAACTGCATCTCGATAAGAATCTACTTTCTCTTGTTGAATGGCTTGAATCGATGAAAATTTTAAATAATTCCCATCTGATAATTTCTCAACTAACTCCGTAATCACTTTTTGATTTTGTTCTGTATTTTCAACTTTCATCGGGTTATTTAAACCTGTCGTTGACAAACGAGTCTTTTCTTCCCACATCATGTCTTGATCATTTACTAGACTAATGATTGGATTGTGGAGATTTTCCTTTCGCTCATTGTTATAAGGGAAGAAAGACCAATCTCTTTCATAGTAGGCAATTTCTACATCCATATCTTCTATTGTTTGCTTTTGCTGATCTTCATACCTCATAGAAAGATAGGCGATGGATTTTCCCAAGAACTGATTCTTGCCTTCTTGTCCTTTATCACTGGCTGGCAACAAGATCACCTTTTTAGTGCCGATATCAGGTAGCTTAAAGCCCTGACTTTCTAAAAATTGACGGTTTGCATAGTAAACATCTACCTTATCAGGCAGTTGGTACTGCTGTACTTGTTCAGCTTTGATGACTGGTTTGATAGGAAGACTCGCACTTCGCACATAATTTACTTGTATTTTTGCTAGCAAATCTTGATAAAATTGGTAGAAATAATCTGTAGATTTCCCTGAACCTGCTAGCTCTTCCTGCCACAGGTTATCATTGAGTTGGAAGGTTTCTAAGGTCAAATAATTCCCTTGGCTTACCCACTGTTGCTGATAAGCAAGTTCTTTGTTTTCTTGTTCTAGACTTCTGCCTACCCCAATCAGTAAGGCCGTCAGTAAAATAGTTGTCCCTATTTTCATCACATAATTGAAGATGAGACCAAGTTTGACAGATGAAAAACCTTTCAACATGGAACTAACTGTCATTTTCTGAATCATCAGGTAGGTCAGCCAACTGATGAACAAATACAACTGTAAAAGAAGAAATTGGGATAAGAGTAAACTTGGGAACAGAAGTTTTGGCCTGTAGTCCAGCACTAAAAATAGTCCCAAGTCAATGACAAGACTTCCACCCAAGAGAAGATAAAAATTAGTCTTTACAAAACCAGCTAAAATCGCCCCGCTTTGAAAACCAAGTAACTTTTGAACCCCCACTCGTTTCATCTCCATCATCGGCTGATACACTGTTACTAACACAAGAAGTAAAATAGCCAAGACAAAAACAATGGCAGATAAAAGCAAATCTCGATTTATGACTTCCACTGCACTTTTATAGGTAGGCTCTAGCAAGGTAGCCTGGTCTATCTTGAAAAAATCGCTCCATTTCTGTACAATCCTATCCTTATCCATCTCTTGTGTAGAAGTTATCGTATAGCGACCATTTAAACTACGAGATGTATCCTTGATATAGGTTTGAAAAGTTATAAGCTGAATAGGCTTGGCTTTTAGAAAGGTCGGTATCGTACCAAGTTTATTAGAAATTTCTTTATTACTGTAGACTCCTTCACCATCTGTGGTAAAATCAAGAGAAGAAATCCCAAACTCTTGGTAGGGGAAGGTATCTTTATCAAAAACACCAGACTTGATTACCTCATCACCACTGTCTGTTTTGATGATGGAGACTTTGTACTCCTTTGATACATCCTCAAAAAATCGAAGAACAGACGCTGCAGGTTCGTTAATATCTTTCAAATACAAATCCAAAGAATCTACAGTCTTTCCCATTTCCCGAATCCGAACCGCTTCACGTGTGTAGTTTACATTAAAAACAAAAAAAGTGGTACACAGCAACAGCAGAAACATACAAAGATGACTGATTTTTTTCATAAAAGTACCTCCACTAAAGTTTTCCCTCTCCTAATAGGAGAGGGAAAATTTCACTTAAAATCCATAGAAATATTCTAATCCTGTTGGCGGAATTTTATTAAGGGAAGCTTGAGCCCAAACCTCGGGATCTTCACGATCCTTAGAGATTCTACCTCCATGCTTGACAGTTGCTGTATGAGATCGAGTAGAATGTAAATAATCAGAATATCCAAAAGTTCCTGTCCAACCTACTCCATAGTTCCATTGACCACCCTCAACCCATACTGCTAAAGCATTTGTAGTAGCAAGTATACCACATACCATTAAAGATGCAACACCAATTTTAACTAATTTTCTCATGATTTATTTCTCCTATTATCGAGAGCTGTTCCGTAAAAACAGCTATAGTAATTTATCAACAAGTATCGTAGTCCATTGGACTCGCCTTCCTTTCATTTTTACAACTAGCGCATTATATCGGCCAGTTCCATGGGAAAACCGTAGCAATGCTGAATAAGAAAGCAAGAATAACTAAAAAACGAAAAACTTTTTTATTCATACTCTTTCCCTCCTATCTGTATTTCGTATCTATAGTATACCTCTTCTTTACTCTATTTTAAAATTAGTTAACTTTTTTCACACACTATTTTAGTTTTCTTTTTTACTATTTCTGTTACTATGATACAATATTTTTAACTAGATTTTATTATTTGTTAACTTTTTTCACTAAAAGGAGAAAATCATGCGTTATGATTTCGGAAAGGTCTATAAAGAAATACGTGAGTCAAAAGGATTAACCCAAGAAGAGGTCTGTGGAAATGTCATCTCAAGAACCAGCCTATCAAAGATTGAAAGCGGCAAGGCAACTCCCAAATATGAAAATATGGAATTTCTTCTCCGTCAAATCAATATGAGTTTTGAAGAGTTTGACTACATCTGCCATCTCTATCAACCGAGCCAACGAACAGAAATCATACAAACTTATCTTAATATGAGTTCTATCATTGGCAACAGTAGTCTAGTTGATTTTTTTGAAACATGCCAAAACTATCTCAAGACCCATCATGACCTCCCTATAGAAGAAATCAGGGATATGCTGGAAGTTGTCATTCATATCCGTCAACATGGTACAGAGCAACTATCAGACCAAGTGAAACAGACTATCAAAAAACTTTGGGAAAAAATTGAAAAACAAGATACATGGTATGAAAGTGACCTAAAAATCCTCAATACCATCCTTTTCAGCTTTCCCATTGATCACCTCCATCTCATTACTGGAAAAATCCTGCAACGCTTAGAAGTCTATAAAAACTACCAACATTTATATGACTTACGAATGGCAATCCTACTCAATCTGTCCACCATTTACTTATATCATCAAGACAAAAACATGTGTCAACAAATCTGCTACACTTTACTGGAGGATGCCAAGAACAAGAAAAGCTACGATAGGCTTGCTATCTGCTATGTCCGTATTGGGATTTGTACAGACGATTCTAAACTTATCCAAAAAGGGTTCTCCCTTCTGGAGCTAACCGAAGAAACTTCTATGCTGTCTCATCTCAAAAAAGAAGTAGAGACCCATTATCAACCGAAGGAAATATAAAAAAGTCGAGGGATTTCCTCGACCTTTTCATATTATTCTGTTCGTTATTTCTTAATACCAGCCGTTGTTAAGCCAGAAGTTTTTAGCGGCTGACCATGAACCGTAACGTCCTGCAACATAGGCATCTGCTACACGTTCTTGGTTTTCAGCTGAGTAGTCACCGTTCAAGTATGAATCTGTCAATTGGTAACGTCCAATGTATTGGCCGTTTGTAGCTGTATAGCTACCACCTGATTCTTTTTGTGCAATCCATTCTTTAGCTTCTGCTTCAGATCCGCTTACAGTTGCAGCTGGTGCTGAAGTTTCTGCTGTAGCAACAGTTTCTTCTGCTGCAGGTGTGCTTGCCACTGGAGCTGCTTCTTCTGCTACTTCTGTAGTTTCTGCTGCTGGAGCTGAAACAGTTTCATCTTGAGCAGCTGGTGCTGCATAAGTAGTTGGCGCTGGTGTTGCAACAGGTGCTACAGGACCATCGATAACCAACTCTTGACCAACATAAATCAAATGAACGTTGTCGATGTGGTTGTTTTCTGCCAATTTCTCAACAGTTGTGTTGTGAGTTTCAGCGATTTCTGAAAGTGTATCACCTTCTTTAACAGTGTAAGTTGATGATTCTTGAGCAGATACAAATGATGGAGCAAATACTGCAAACAAGGCAGCTACTCCTGCAAGAGTTGTTTTAATCTTTTTAGTTGTTGATTTCATATTTGAAAATTCTCCTTCTTTCTATAGTTCTATCATACCCTTTAAATATTACCGTTTCTTGACACTTTTATGTAGAAATATTACAAAATTATTTTTTATTTCCCTAAATAAGCTATTTTTTGTTACAAAAGATGCTTTTTTATGCTATTTGTAGTGTAAAAAGGTTTTCATCCACAATTAAAGCCAAGACCTTCATTCTTTGATATAATAGAGATAAGAATTTTTATAAGGGGAAACTGATGAAATCACTTCGTTTTCAATCTGTCTTTGATATCATCGGACCAGTTATGATTGGCCCATCTAGTAGCCATACAGCTGGTGCTGTTCGTATTGGGAAGATTGTCTCTTCCATTTTTGATGATACTCCGACAGAAGTCGAATTCCAACTATTTAACTCATTTGCCAAGACCTATCGTGGTCACGGAACAGACCTAGCCCTTGTTGCAGGTATTTTGGGCATGGATACAGATGATCCTGAAATCCCAAACAGCCTGGAAATTGCCCACAAGCGTGGCATCAAGATTGTCTGGACCATTCAGAAAGACAGCAATGCCCCTCACCCAAACACCACTAAAATTACCGTTAAAAATGCTCATAAGACCATCAGCGTGACTGGTATTTCTATCGGTGGAGGGAATATTCAGGTCACCGAACTCAATGGCTTTGCCGTCTCTCTCAATATGAATACACCGACTATCATCATTGTTCATCAAGATATTCCAGGTATGATTGCCCTCGTAACAGAGGCTCTTTCACGCTATGGTATCAATATCGCCCAGATGAATGTTACTCGTGAAAAAGCTGGTGAAAAAGCCATCATGATTATCGAAGTCGACAGTCGCAACTGTGATGAGGCCATAGAAGAAATTCGAAAAATCCCTCATCTCCACAATGTCAATTTCTTTAAATAGGAGGAAGCATGTTTTATTCTATCAAAGAATTGGTCGAGCAAGCAGATCTGGACTTTCAAGGAAATGTCGCAGAACTCATGATTACAACAGAGTTTGAATTGACCGGTCGCGAACGTGAAGAAGTCTTCCTTCTCATGGAACGCAATCTGGAAGTCATGAAAGCCTCTGTCCAACTCGGCCTCAATGAAAATAAATCTCGTAGTGGTCTGACAGGTGGAGATGCTGCCAAATTGGATCACTACATCAAAAACGGAAAAACTCTGTCAGATTACACGATTCTCTCTGCTGCCCGAAATGCCATTGCAGTCAATGAACACAATGCCAAAATGGGCTTGGTTTGTGCCACTCCGACCGCAGGAAGTGCTGGCTGTCTGCCTTCCGTTCTAACAGCTGCTATTGAAAAATTAGACCTCAGCCACGAGCAACAGCTGGATTTCCTCTTTGCTGCTGGTGCCTTTGGACTAGTCATCGCAAATAATGCCTCTATCTCAGGTGCTGAAGGTGGCTGTCAGGCCGAGGTTGGTTCGGCCTCTGCTATGAGTGCTGCAGCCTTGACTCTAGCTTCCGGTGGAACACCTTATCAGGCCAGTCAGGCCATTGCCTTTGTCATTAAAAATATGCTGGGTCTCATCTGTGACCCTGTTGCCGGCTTGGTTGAAGTTCCCTGTGTCAAACGCAATGCCATGGGAGCTAGCTTTGCCTTCATCGCAGCAGACATGGCCTTGGCAGGTATCGAATCTAAAATCCCTGTGGATGAAGTCATCGATGCCATGTATCAAGTAGGAGCAAGCATGCCAACTGCCTTTCGTGAAACAGCTGAAGGTGGACTCGCTGCTACACCTACTGGTCGTCGCCTCCAAAAAGAAATTTTCGGAGAATAAGCTTATCAAATAGGAGAAACTATGACCTCTATCTCAGCTATCTTTTTTGATCTGGATGGAACCCTCGTTGACAGTTCTATCGGGATTCACAATGCCTTTACCCATACCTTTAAGGAGCTCGGGGTGTCTAGCCCTGATGCCAAAACGATTCGTGGTTTTATGGGACCGCCCCTTGAAAGTAGTTTTGCGACCTGCCTGCCCAAAGAACAAATCTCTGAAGCTGTGCAGATATACCGTTCTTACTACAAGGAAAAAGGAATCCATGAAGCTCAACTCTTTCCTCAGATTGTAGACTTGCTTGAGGAGCTATCGAGCAATTACCCTCTTTATATCACCACTACAAAGAATACTCCAACCGCTCAAGACATGACTAAAAACTTGGGAATCTATCATTTCTTTGATGGCATTTATGGTTCCAGCCCTGAAGCACCCCATAAGGCAGATGTCATTCGCCAAGCCTTGCAGATACATCAACTAGCACCAGAACAAGCCATCATCATCGGAGATACCAAGTTTGATATGCTGGGAGCTCAAGAAACAGGCATTCAGAAATTGGCCGTCACTTGGGGATTTGGAGAGCAAGCAGACTTGCTAAACTATCAACCTGATTATATCGCCCACAAACCCCTACAAATTTTAGAGTATTTTCAATAATATAATATAGACTGGGCAACAACTCATTTTCATACTCAATGAAAATCAAAGAGCAAACTAGGAAACTAGCCGCAGACTGCTCAAAACACTGTTTTGAGGTTGCAGATAGAACTGACGAAGTCAGTAACCATACCTACGGCAAGGCGACGTTGACGTGGTTTGAAGAAATTTTCGAAGAGTATAAGTCTCTACATAACAAAACGCATATTACCAAGGTTTAAGACCTGATAATATGCGTTTTCTTTTTTATTCAACATGGGTTGTTTGATTGGCAAAGGCGATAATAGCTTGCTTCAACTCATCTCCACTGAGAGTTCTGAACTCTTCAATCTTTTGATTGATGGCTTCTAGAGGCATAACATTAACCTTACCAACGAAAATCTTATCCATAACTTGGTTATCAACAAGTTCGGTTGATACCAAGAGTTCTTCGTAGAGTTTTTCACCTGGACGGATTCCAACTTCAACAATTGGAATTTCGCTCTCAGTGTGTCCACTTAGAAGGACCATTTTCTTGGCCAAATCATAAATCTTGACTGGTTTGCCCATATCAAGGATAAAGACTTCTCCATCCTTGGCATAGGCACCAGCATGGATAACCAAACGGCTAGCTTCTGGAATAGTCATAAAGTAACGGGTCATGCGGAAGTCTGTCACCGTTACAGGCCCACCTTCAGCAATCTGACGTTCAAAGACTGGAATCACACTACCACGGCTACCAAGAACATTTCCAAAACGAACTGCACAGTAGGTCGATTGGCTACGTTGGTTAAAGCCAGTGACAATCAACTCAGCCACGCGCTTAGTTGCTCCCATAACATTTGGTGGATTAACCGCCTTATCTGTCGAAATCATAACCATCTTAGGTACTTTGGCTTCATCAACAGCCTTAGCAACGTTGTAAGTTCCACGGATATTGTTTTTAAAGGCTTCTTTTGGATTGCGCTCCATCATCGGAACGTGCTTGTGGGCAGCCGCATGATAAACAATAGCTGGCTTGTACTGCTCAAAGACTTGCAACAAACGGTCATAATCTTGAATATCCGCAATCACAGGTACATAATCAATCCCTTGGAATTTACGAATCAGTTCATGATAAACAAGGTAGATTGAATTTTCCCCATGACCGAGCAAGACAATGCGTTCAGGATTGAAACGACTAACTTGGCGACAGATTTCAGAACCGATTGAGCCACCAGCACCTGTAACCAAGATTGTCTTACCTGTCAGTTCTGCGCCCAGACGCGATTCGTCAAGACGAATTTCCTGACGTCCCAAAAGGTCCGTAATATCAATTTTTTGGAAGCCAGTACCTGCTTGGTGAAGTCCTTGAACAACCGTTTCAACCTTAGGCATCTTGTAACATTTGACACCCAGCTTATTACACATCTGCAAGATACGTTCATATTCTGACGGGTCAAGCGACGGAATCGCAACGATAACACGCTCGATTTGATGGCGTTTAGCTAATTCAGGCAGTTCCTCATATGAACCCAAAACAGGGATTCCACCAAGTTTTTGACCCTTTTTCTTAGAATCCTTGTCCAAAATACCGACAAGTTCTAATTCACTGGTTGGATGTTGGTAGCTATCCATAAAGAGGGCCCCACCATCACCAGCACCAATCAAGAAGGTCCGACGGTGTTCTCCATCACCACTTCCCTTTTTGCGTTTAGAGTAGATTAACTGCCAAGTAATCCGTGGCAATAAAATCAAGAAGGTACTCAACAAGATAAAGAGTACGATGAAACGGATGGAGAAGAGTGGCAAGAAGGCATAGCAGATACTATATGACAGGATACTGCTGGCAGTCACACCAAAAAAGATTTTCATGAAATCCGTAATCTTGCTGTAACGACTAATACTAGCGTTCAACCCCCAAAATGCAATCATCAATTGATAGAACAAGAAGGCCAAACTCGTATAGATAATGTAGTCAACAGGTGCTGGATTAATCAAGCCATAGAATAAGATATAAGATACAATGATGGAAACCACCATACTCAAAATATCAAATATTCCCCAGAAAACCTGTTTTTGTTGTTTATTTAAAATTTCCACCAGATCAATCACATAATCTGTGAGTTTTTTGTTCATAGAAATTTACTCCTCCTTAAAAGAGCTGAATAGTTATATTGTTATTATAACACTTTTTCTCTAGTTTACGATTTGCTACAATCTTTTACTTGCTTTTTCGTAACAGTTTCATAAAAATAAACTGTCGGACAAATCCGGGACAAAGGGCAACAATCATCTGAATGGCAACACTCTTGGCATACTCCATGTAAGAAATTTGCCCTCTCTTCAGCATGCGCTGACGAGCTTGACGATAGAGTTTGAGGTAACGCAGTCCCCCACGACGCTCAAACATTCCTGCTCCAACACGAACCTTACACAAGATTTGATCCAGATTTCCAGTCTTAGCTCCTGCAGCAATCATATTGAGCCAGAGGAGGTCATCCTCCATATAAAGGCCATCCTCATAGTTGCCTGCCTTGAGAACCATGTCCTTCTTAAACATGACAGTCATGTGGTTAAAGGCACTTCTCATCCTTTGATAAGCCACAATATCTGCATGCTGGGTTGGAACACGACGGTAAGAAACAATCTCATCAGGATTGTCAATAAATTCTGCAATATGTCCACCTAATAGGTCGAGCTTGTCCTTCTCCATTAGCTGAACCTGTTTCTCAAAACGGTCTGGAACAGCTATATCATCCGTATCCATACGGGCAATAATATCATACTGACACTGCAAAACACCCTGTCGAAGAGCCAGACCCAAACCTTGATTCTGCTCAAGAGGATAGCGTTTCACTGGAATATCAGACCCAGCTTCAAGCTGGTCTAATACCTGATAGAGCTCAGGTGTCAAAGGTCCATCCTCAACCAGAACCAATTCGCTCGGTTTCAGGGTCTGATTTTGAACACTCTCAATAGCATCCTTTAAAAATGTCGGATTTTCCTTGATATAGACCGACATCAATACGCTGATTTTTTGCTTTTCAGACACAGTTTTTCTCCAATGTATAGATTTCCTTCCACTATTTTATCATAATTTTCAAGACTTTCCCATTTTTATCTTGAAAGCCCAAAACCTTACTTGAC
>NZ_JAPVZK010000029.1:0-24223 GCF_041432345.1 Streptococcus sp. 27098_8_103 | reverse complement strand
GAGTTATTTTCAACTCTTACTATTATACAGACTTTTCAAACTTTGTCAACTACTTTTTCTGTTTTTTTCAAATTAAGTAAAAAGAGCCAGAATTGAACCGACTCTTTTATTACTTATCAAACTTAGAAGCACGTTCTTCTCCCCACCAATAGGGCATTAATTCTGCAACTTTAACAGTCTTTCTTCTATTGTAGTCCATCATGAATTCTGCATCCTTATTTTCAGCGTTCAACTCTAAGAGGAACTCTCTGCAAGCGCCACAAGGCATACCCGAACTTCCACCATAAGGTGGTTGCTCTCGAAAGGCTAAGATTTTTTTAACCTTAGTTTGTCCTGAAAATTGGTACATATTGAAGAGTGCTGCCCGCTCTGCGCAGAGATGGGAAACACCACAGGTTCCCTCCATACAGAATCCTGTAAATATTTGTCCATCTTCTGCTTCTACTGCGGCAACGACATGATTCGCATAAACAAAATCAGATACTTCATGTGGATTATACAATTTCTGTGCTTCTTCGTACATCTTTTCCCAGATATCCATTGTTGCATCCTTCTTATTTAGAGATTTCTTTTAGCATGTTTTCGATATGCTGGATTGATTTTTCACGGCCTAACAAGAAGATAGTATCTGGCAATTCTGGTCCATGCATTTCACCTGAAACTGCGATGCGAATTGGCATGAAGAGATTTTTCCCTTTGATACCTGTTTCTTTTTGAACAGCTTTGATTTGTGGGAAGATATTCTCTGTTACAAATTCATCATCTGTCATCGCTTCAAGTTTTGCTTTGAAGGCTTCAAGAACTGTTGGGACTGTTTCTCCCGCCATGACTTCGCGCTCTGCTTCTGTCAATTCTGGAAAATCTGAGAAGAAGAGATCTGTCAATGGGATAATCTCATCTACTGATTTCATTTGTGGTTTATAGAGCTCAACTAATTTTTCAGCCTTGTCAGTTAAACGGCCTGCTTCCTCTAAGAATGGTTTTGCCATTTCAAAGATAGTTTCTAGGTCTGCATTCTTGATATAATCATTGCTCATCCAGTCGAGTTTTTTCTGGTCAAAGGCTGCTGGAGACTTGCTCAGGCGGTTTTCATCGAAAAGTTTAATGAGTTCTTCACGAGAGAAGATTTCATCTTCGCCACCTGGGTTCCAACCAAGAAGAGCAATAAAGTTAAAGACTGCTTCTGGTAAATAACCTTTTTTACGGTAGTCTTCGATAAACTGAAGGGTGTTGGTGTCACGTTTAGACAATTTTTTCCCAGTTTCAGAGTTGATAATCAAGGTCATATGACCGAACTCTGGAGCTTCCCAACCAAGTGCTTCATAGACCATAAGCTGTTTTGGTGTATTAGCAATGTGGTCATCTCCACGGATTACGTGAGAAATTTGCATATCATGGTCATCGATGACAACGGCAAAGTTGTAAGTTGGGTAACCGTCTTTCTTTTGGATAACCCAGTCACCACCAATATTGCCACCTTCAAATTCGATATCACCTTTAACCATATCATGCCACTTGTAGATACCTGACTCATTGACCGCCAAACGAACTGTTGGAATGATACCAGCTGCTTCACGTTCTGCGATGTAAGCTGCTTTTTCTTCTTCACTCATACCAAGGTATTCGTTAATGTAGCGAGGTGTTTCACCAGCTGCTTCTTGGCGTTCGCGTTCAGTTGCCAACTCTTCTTCTGTAACGTAAGATTTGTAGGCTTTTCCTTCAACTAGCAATTGATCGATGAATTTTTGATACAAGTCCAAACGCTCAGACTGGCGGTAATTTTCATGTGTTTCTGGGCTTTCATCCCAATCCATACCTAACCAACGAAGGTTTTCAAGTTGTGAACGTTCACCATCTTCGACATGGCGTTTACGGTCAGTATCTTCGATACGGATAATAAAAGTTCCACCATGATGACGTGCGTAAAGGTAGTTGAACAATGCTGTACGGGCATTCCCGATGTGTAGTAGTCCTGTTGGACTTGGTGCGTAACGTACGCGGATATCTTTTGACATAGTTTCTCCTATAAAGTCTCTAGGCGTCTGCCTTTTTGCTCTCTATATTATATCACAAGTCTTGGCTGAGGCCAATTTCTATGGATAAAGAGAGTAAAAAGAGTGGACAAGCCACTCTTTTCTTCTATTATAGACGTGCGTTAAGTTCTTTGCTCAATTCTTCAAATCCTGGTTTTCCAAGAAGGGCAAACATGTTACGTTTGTAAGCTTCAACACCTGGTTGGTCAAATGGGTTGATAGCATTCAAGTAACCTGAAAGAGCGATAGCCAATTCGAAGAAGTAGATTGTGTAACCAAGAGTGAAAGCATCTTGCTCTGGAAGAGTCACGTACATGTTTGGTACATCACCATCTGTGTGGGCAAGAAGAACACCGTCAGTTGCTTTTTTGTTTACAAAGTCAACGTCTTTTCCTTGAAGGTAACCAAGTCCATCAAGGTCTTCTTCCAAGCTAGGGATAATCACGTTTTTACGAGGTTTGTCAACACGGACAACTGTTTCAAACATGATACGAGTTCCTTCTTGGATAAATTGACCAAGTGAGTGCAAGTCAGTTGAGAAGTTGGCTGAAGTTGGGTAGATACCTTTTTGGTCTTTTCCTTCTGATTCACCAGCCAATTGTTTCCACCATTCTGAGAAGTATTGAAGTGATGGCTCGTAGTTTACCAAGATCTCAGTTGCATAGCCTTTACGGTAAAGGATGTTACGAACTGCTGCGTATTGGTAAGCTTCGTTTTCAGAGATTTTATCTGAAGTGTAGTCTTTGCGAGCTGCATTCGCACCTTCCATAAGGGCTTTGATGTCAGCTCCTGATGCTGCGATTGGAAGCAAACCAACGGCTGTCAATACTGAGAAGCGTCCACCGATATCATCTGGAACAACAAATGTTTCCCAACCGTTAGCATCTGCTTCAACCTTAACAGCGCCTTTTTGGCGGTCAGTTGTTGCATAGATACGTTTGTTTGCTTCTTCTTGACCGTATTTCTTAACCAAAAGTTCTTTGAAGACACGGAAAGCGATAGCTGGTTCAGTTGTTGTACCTGATTTAGAAATCACGTTTACCGAGAAGTCTTTGTCAGCTACGTACTCTACCAAGTCAGCAAGGTAAGTAGATGAGATTGAGTTTCCTGCGTAAAGGATTTGTGGAGCCTTGCGTTCTTCTTTTGTTTGCAAGTTTGCAAAGTGGTGGTTCAAGAAGTCGATTGCTGCTTTCGCACCAAGGTAAGATCCACCGATACCGATTACAACCAAAACATCGCTGTCTGATTTGATTTGCTCAGCAGCTTTCAAGATGCGGTCAAATTCTTCGCGGTCATAGTTTTCAGGAAGGTCCAACCATCCCAAGAAGTCGCTACCAGCACCAGTTCCTTTACGGATCAATTTATCTGCTGCTGTTACTTGTGATTGCATGTATTCCACTTCATGTGGTGCAACAAATTTGTCTAAAACTTTTGAATAATCAAATTTAATATGTGACATGTTATTCCTCCAATATTTCTTCTTTTCTATCATAACGCTTACCTTCGTTTTTTTCAAGTTTTTTTGTCGAATTTCTCCATTTTTTATCAGAATTCAAACGTTTGCGTAAAAATCCCACATTCCAAAAATTTTGAAAAAATAAAATAAAGAACGACCAGATGTCCCAGTCGTTACAGTTCATTCAATAAATACTCAAATAATTCTAAATTGCCATCTTCTTCATTAACCAGAAACTCTGGATGCCACTGCAAACCGATAATGCGGTGCTCGTCGATAGACTCAATCGCTTCAATAGTTTGGTCTCTTGGATCAATAGCAGTTACACGGAAATTAGGTGCCAAATCTTTAATACTTTGACGATGGACGGAGTTGACTTGACTTTCTTTTCCAAATAGCTTAGCCACCACGCTTCCTTCTACTGTCTCAATAGAATGAGATGTTCCGAAAGGCAGGCCTTGCCAGTGACCTTCGATTTCTTGATTGAGCGTTCCACCAAAGGCAACATTGACAAGTTGAACACCGCGACAGATTGCCATAATTGGTTTATTCTGACGAAGCGCTTCTTTCAAGAGTGCCAATTCAAACTCATCGCGGACTAGATTGTAATCATCGCTCTCGATGGTCTTTTTCTCTCCATAAAACTGAGGATGAACATTTTGGCCTCCTGTCAAAATGAGTTTGTCAATCATTTCCACATAATCGCGTACAACTGACTCATCACCAATAGGAATGACTAAAGGGAGACCACCGACTTGACGAATGCTCTCTGCGAATCTACAAGATACAGATGAATGAATGTTTTTACCTTCTGCGTCTACGGGACATAGATTTGCAGCAACTCCTACAACCGTTCTAGTCATGATGTCTCTCCTTTCGAATGTTAATACTCTTCGAAAATCAAATTCAAACCACGTCAGCGTCGCCTTACCGTACTCAAGTACAGCTTGCGGCTAGCTTCCTAGTTTGCTCTTTGATTTTCATTGAGTATAACGATAGTCCTATCATATCACTCAAAACGCCTTTCGTCTAATATGTTTTTTTTAAGACTGTGATAAAAATTTTTTATGGACAAGAAAAAGCTGCCCACATAGGACAACTTCTTTCTTATTCGAAAACAAATTGATTGTGATAGAGTTCTGAATAGAAGCCACCTAGTTTCAAAAGTTCATGGTGGTTACCGCGTTCAATGACTTCTCCATCTTTAAGGACAATAATCTGGTCTGCATTGAGGATGGTCTTCAAACGGTGGGCAATGACGAAACTAGTTCTGCCTGCTACAACCGCCTCCATGGCATGCTGAATCTTGCTTTCTGTCACCGTATCTACGTTTGAAGTTGCTTCATCTAGAATGAGAACTTCTGGATCTGTCATCAGGGTTCGAGCGATAGAAATCAATTGCTTTTGTCCTGTCGAGAAGATGCTTTGATCATCATCGATAAGGGTATCGTATTTGTCAGGTAAGCTTTCGATATAGTCGTGAATGTGGGTTGCCTTGGCTGCTGCCTCAACCATTTCTTGACTAGCATCTGGCACACCGAAACGGATATTGTCTCGAATCGTTCCGCTAAACAAGACCGAATCTTGCAAGACAATCCCCACCTTGCTTCTTAGACTATCTAAATCATAGTCACGAATGTCTTTGCCGTCAAAATAAATACCACCAGCATCAACATCATAAAAGCGATTGATGAGGTTCATAATAGTCGTTTTCCCTGACCCTGTCGGCCCAACAACCGCTGTCATCTGGCCTTTCGGAGCGGAAATGCTGACATCTTTCAAAATAGGTTTATCAGGCAAGTATGAAAAATCAATATGACTAATTTCAACACCTTCTTGCAACTTAGTGAAGATTGGAGCCTTTTCAGGTCGGATTTCTTCCTCTGCATCAAACATTTCCTGAATCCGTTCAGCCCCAGTAAAGGCTAACTGAAGGCTTCCCCAACTAGCTGCAACTTGGATAATAGGCTGGTAGTACTGCTGTGAAAATTGGGCAAACATAACAATCAAACCTAAGGCTGTACTTGTTTCAATAGTCTTATCGTTTAATAGAATAGCTGAACCAGCAAAGATGACGACGGCTGTATTAACCAGACTCATGCCATTCATGACAGGGAAGAGAATTCCTGAGAACATTCTTCCTTTAAAGGTTGCCTTGCGCACGCGCTCATTTTGCTCAAGAAATCCTGCCATCATATCCTTTTGAATTCCTTGCACA
Organism: Streptococcus sp. 27098_8_103; assembly: GCF_041432345.1. Classification (GTDB taxonomy): domain Bacteria; phylum Bacillota; class Bacilli; order Lactobacillales; family Streptococcaceae; genus Streptococcus; species Streptococcus mitis_BV. The sequence goes on along the minus strand of NZ_JAPVZK010000029.1, from coordinate 18,516 downwards.
ATCACGGCTTTTTGTCCTGAGATACTCTCATCCATATAGGCGTTGAGTTTCCCTACCTCTTTCTGCTGGAGATTGGTGTATTTGCGTGCCATTTTTACGATGAAAATCAGCATGAGGAAGGCCACTGGTGTGCTGGCAATGGTGATGAGAGCCAGCGTTACATTTCTCGAAAACATGACAAGAATCAGACCAATGTATAGAACGATGTTGCTCATGACCTGAATCAAGCTTTCGTTAAAAGCTTGGAGGATATTATCCAAATCACTGGTAAAACGAGACAGGATATCGCCATCTTGTCGGCGGTCAAAGAAAGAAACCGTCAAGCGAGCAAGCTTACCGAAGAGGCCTTTGCGCATCTCATTGGTCGACTCTGCAATCACGCGCGTCATGAGACACATGTATATGACACTAGAGATAAAGAGAACCAAAACCAGCAGGCCAAGATTGACCATGATTCCTGATAGACTTTGCCAAACAAGTTCTGGATTGCCATCTTGATAAGCTTGAACTAAATTGGCTAGCTCTGTTACCGCTTGTCCAGAAAAGACTGGAAAGAGGGCTTGGGCAAGAGTCGCCAGAACAATCATCAGTATGACAACTACAAATGATAGCTTATAGACTTTAAAATAATTCCAAAAAAATTGAACTGTTTTCATGTTACTCCTCCTTTCCTTTCTGTGTTTCATAGATTTCACGGTAAACATCATTGTTGGCAACTAAGTCTGCATGCGTGCCTTGACCAATCAATCGTCCTTGATCCAGTACTAAGATCTTGTCTGCATGGACAACCGAGCTAATCTTTTGCGCGATGATAATGGTTGTTGTTCCCTTCAAGTCCTTATTCAAGGCTTCTTGCACTAGGCGCTCTGACTTGGCATCCAAGGCCGAGGTCGAATCGTCAAAAATCAGAATACGTGGATTGCTGACAATTCCACGCGCAATCGACATCCGTTGTTTTTGCCCACCAGAGAAGTTGGTTCCCCGTTCCTCAACTGGACTTTCAAAGGTTTTCTCCATACGATGAATGAATTCACTGGCTTGGGCAATATTGGCTGCGCGCTCCATTTCAAATAGAGTGGCATCTCCTTTGCCCTGTCTCAAGTTATCTGCAATCGTTCCACTAAAGAGAATGGCACGTTGGAGAACGATAGAGACAGTTTTACGTAGGGTTCCTTCACTCACTTCGCGAATATCCTTGCCTCCAATTTTGATAACCCCTGCCTGTGGGTCAAAGAGACGTGGAATCAATTGAGCTAAGGTTGACTTTCCTGCGCCAGTCGCTCCAACTACACCAACCATTTGACCAGGTTCGATAGTAAAGCTCACATCTTTCAGCATCGGTTCCTTGTCCATTGGATAGGTAAAGGTTACATTTTCAAAGCTAAGACTTCCGACCAACTCTTCATCTGGCACATCCTTGAAGGTCATGGCTGGCTCTGCGTCAAGAATTTCTCGAATACGACGCATAGAAATCATGGCGCGACTGACAGAATTTCCTAAAAATCCAACCATAACAATGGTAAAGATAATCTGGCTTAGGTAATTAACAAAGGAAGCAATAGAACCCACAACAGAAGGATCCGACTGAACCATCCCTGCAACTAGCCAAATAGAGAGGAATACCGCCCCATAGCCAACTAACATCATAAAGGGTTCCACCACTGAAAAGGCATAACCAATGTAAAGGTTTTGACCAAGAAGCTCGTCTGAGACCTCCGAAAACTTAGCAAACTGCTCTTTTTCTTGGACAAAGGACTTGACCACACGAACACCGCGCAGATTTTCCTTGGCAATAGCATTGATGCGCTCAAGAAGGGTTTGGAACTTAGCAAAACGTGGCCCCATCATCCCCATCATGACAGCAGTCAAACCAAAAATTAAGATCACCATGAGAACAATCACCCACCACAGAGATGGCAAAGTTTGAACCGCAAGGATAAAGGAACCTATGAACAAGAGGGGGAGTCTGAAAAGAATTTGGAAGGTCATCATGACCACGTTCTGAATCTGGTTGATATCGTTGGTCATTCGAACGACTAGATTTCCCGCATTAAATTGTTCAATATTAGCATAAGAAAAGGTTTGGATTTTACGGAAGGCATCCTCTCGAAGGTCAGATGAAACTCCTTGAGCAATATAGGCTGCAAGGACAACATTGAGCCCACCAGCAACCAGACCGACCAAGGCAACACCAATCAACCAAGCCCCGATACTATAAATGGCTTCATATTTCCCAGCAAGTAGGGCGTCTAACACTTCCTGCAGATAACGCGGTTGCAGAAGTGAACTAGCAACCATCAAGCCCGTCATCAGAAGCGAGGCCAGTGCCTGCCACTTATAGGTTTTGATTTTCTGAATCAGCATATTTTCTCCTTAAAAAATAGACAAAAGGGAGCGACAATGCGTCAGCTCCTTTTCATTCTGTTTGTGTGATGTTATTCTAGCAAAAAAGTGAGAACTTGTCAAAGAAGTCTCCTTGATACAGCTAGAATGACAAGTAATTCATTCTTTATAATTTTTGTTTTAACTCGACCAAGACATTCATAGCCTGCATAGGTGTCATATTGTAAACATCCAGCTTAGCTAATTCTGCTAGGATAGGATGCACTGCAGGCGTGTCAAAGAGTGAAATTTGTTCTGAGACAGTACTTGTTTGTTTCATAGGAGCAGGACTTTCTGTCCCTTGATTCTCTAACTGAGTCAAAATCTTATCCGCCCTTGCTAAAAGGTCTGCTGGCAAGCCAGCAATCTTGGCAACATGAATACCATAGGATTTATCAGCTGGACCTGGTTCAATCTTGTGAAGGAAGGTAACCTGCCCACCCTGCTCCAAAGTTGCCACGTGGACATTGACCAAGTGTTGTAAACTAGACTCCAGACTAGTCAACTCATGGTAGTGGGTTGCAAAGAGGGTCTTGGCTCCGATATGTTCATGGATGTATTCGATGATGGACTGAGCAAGAGCCATACCATCATAAGTTGCAGTTCCCCGTCCCAATTCATCAAAGAGAATCAGAGAGTTCTTGGTCGCATGCGAAATGGCATTGTTGGCCTCCATCATCTCCACCATAAAGGTTGATTGGCCTGAAACCAAATCATCGGCTGCTCCGATACGGGTAAAGATCGCATCAAAAATCGGTAAATGGGCACTTTCTGCCGGTACATAGGAACCCATCTGGGCCATAATCGCCGTCATGGCTAACTGACGCATATAGGTTGACTTCCCGCTCATGTTGGGCCCTGTAATCAGTTGAATACTGGTATCTTCTGCCATCTGAATCGTATTAGGAATATAGGTCTGAGCCCCCATGACCTTTTCAACGACAGCATGGCGCCCTTTCTGGATATCAATCCGCGAATCATCTCCGAATTCAGGTCGAATCAAATGCTGGGTTTCAGCCACAACTGCTAGACTCTGTATGACATCAACTGTCGCAATTCCTTGGGCTAGAGCTTGTAAACGTTGGATGTACTTGCTGACCTCTTCACGAATGCGCATAAAAATTTCATACTCTAGGTTAGCTGACTTCTCACGCGCCTCCAGCATATCTCCCTCGATACGGGCTAATTCTTCGGTTCCAAAGCGTTCCGAGTTTTTCAGCGTCGCCTTGCGGAAAAAGTGTGCTGGAACATTTCCCAGTTGCGAATTGGTCACATGGAAATAGTAGCCATCCTTTTTATTGTAGTCAATCTTAAGCGTGCTGATACCAGAGTTTTCTCGCTCCTTAGCCTCAATTTCAGCAATCCAGCCAGTCCCTTCTCTGAGAACGCGACGGTACTTGTCTAAAGTCTCATCAAATCCAGTGCGGATAATGCCACCTTCTGTAATCACATGAGGAGCTTCAGGAGCAATCGCTGCGCTAATCAAACTCTCCAACTCAGGGATTCCATCCAGTTGTTCTATAAGATAAGCTAGAGCAGGTTGCTCCATGCCTTCTAAAATCGCACGAATCCGTGGCACACTAGACAAAGTGGTCGCCAACTGCAAGAGATCCTTGGGATTGGTTTTTCCAAAAGAAACACGACTAGCCAAGCGTTCGATATCATAGACACCCTTGAGGCTGTCTGTCAAATCACTGCGCTCAAAGAAATGGTCGAGAAAGACCTGCACCACCTCTTGACGTTGGACGATTCGTTCCTTATCAATCAAGGGACGATGGATCCAAGACCGCAAGAGACGCATTCCCATAGCCGTCTTGGTTTCATCCAAAAGCCAGAAAAGACTTCCTTGTTTCTTACCTGAGCGAGCATTCTCAACCAAATCCAGACTAGCCTTGGTCGCATAATCCATCTGCAAGAAATCCTTGATTTCATAGCGGATAACAGGCTTGAGGTGGTTCAATTCTCTCATCTGAGTCCGATGGACATACTGGAGCAACTTACTAGATGCCGCTTGCTCCACAGCTGCCAATCGTGAATCCAGTAAATGAAGGTCTTCAAAGCCTTCTTTTTCATATGAAAGCACCAGATTCATCTGACGACTGAGGATTTGTTCTTCTTCCTCAGACAAGTCATAACCCAGCACCACTTCTCGCGCCTTGAGATTACGGATTTCCCCACAAACCAGCGTGAAATCCAAAAGACCTGTCACATAAAAGTCACCCGTCACCAGGTCCATATAAGCTAAGCCAAATTGATTGCCATCTCGATCTATAGCAACCAAGAAGTTGTTCTGACTGTCTGGCTTACTGCTATCGACCACTGTCCCTGGCGTAATGACCTGAACAACCTCTCGTTTCACAACCCCAACTGCTTGTTTAGGATCTTCCATCTGCTCTGCGATAGCTACCTTATAGCCCTGCTCAATCAAGACATCTATATACTGCTGGGCAGAATGATAGGGGACACCCGCCATAGGAATCGGATTGTCGGCATTCTTGTTGCGACTCGTTAAGGAAATTTCCAGAATCTGCGCAGCATTGACCGCATCCTCATAAAATAATTCATAAAAATCACCCATCCGAAAGAGCAAAAACGCATCTGGATATTGCTTTTTAATATCCACATACTGTTGCATGCCGGGTGATAGCTTCTCTGTCGCCATTTTCCGTCTCTCCTTGTCAAAAATAAGTCTTGAGAGCGACTCTCAAGACCTTACTTATCTTTCATCAAATCTAGCAAACGATCTTCCATGAGTTTGGCAACGTGCTGGTCTCGACAAATAACCAATAAGGTATTGGCACCAGCAACTGTTCCTAAAATCCATTCATCCTTGTTTGCATCTACAATATTTGCCAAAACAGAGGCTTCTCCCAATTTGGTATGAAGTACCAAGGTAAACTCTGCTCTTGCAACACCTTCTAAATGATGAGACAAAAATTCAACCAAATCAATCTTTTCTGTCTCATTTGCTAGTACATAATACACCATATCATTTTTCTTGACCTTGGTCAAGCCGATTTCGCGCAAATCACGAGACAGGGTTGTCTGCGTCACAAAAACATTGTGCGCCTCCAACCGATCTTGAATTTCTTTTTGTGTACTTAATTTCTCCTCAGTAATCATTTTTTTTATTAACTGATGACGATCTCTTTTTCTCATAAAATCCTCTTATATGCATATTTATAACTAATTTTATAACTATATTATACCAAAAAAATAGGAGATTTCAAAAATTTTTTCTTCTTTCTTTAAAATTGTGATAAAATAGTAGAAAAGTCCAAAAAGGAGCTCTTAATGAATACAAAAGAATTGATTGCTAGCGAATTGGCTAGCGTCATTGATAGCCTGGACCAAGAGGCTATTTTCAATTTACTGGAAACCCCTAAAAACTCAGAAATGGGAGACATCGCTTTCCCTGCTTTTTCTCTTGCAAAAGTCGAACGTAAAGCACCTCAAATGATTGCTGCTGAACTGGCTGAAAAAATTAACAGCCAAACCTTTGAAAAGGTTGTCGCAACAGGACCTTACGTCAACTTTTTCCTTGATAAATCTGCCATTTCTGCTCAAGTATTGCAAGCTGTTATCACTGAAAAAGAACACTATGCTGACCAAACTATTGGCAAACAAGAAAATGTTGTTATCGACATGTCTAGTCCCAATATCGCTAAACCATTTTCTATTGGTCACCTACGCTCAACTGTTATCGGAGATAGCTTGTCACATATTTTCCAAAAAATCGGTTATCAAACGGTCAAGGTCAACCATTTGGGAGACTGGGGTAAACAGTTTGGGATGTTGATTGTTGCCTACAAAAAATGGGGCGACGAAGAAGCTGTAAAAGCTCATCCAATCGATGAACTTCTTAAACTCTATGTCCGCATCAACGCTGAGGCTGAAAATGACCCTAGCTTGGATGAAGAAGCACGCGAATGGTTCCGTAAACTTGAAAATGGAGACGAGGAAGCTCTTGCACTTTGGCAATGGTTCCGTGATGAAAGTTTGGTGGAATTTAACCGCCTTTACAATGAATTGCAAGTCGAATTTGACAGCTACAACGGAGAAGCCTTCTACAACGATAAGATGGATGCAGTTGTAGATATTCTTTCTGAAAAAGGCCTTCTTGTTGAATCAGAAGGTGCCCAAGTTGTGAATCTTGAGAAATACGGAATTGAACATCCTGCACTCATCAAGAAATCTGATGGAGCAACTCTCTATATTACACGTGACTTGGCTGCAGCCCTTTACCGTAAAAACGAATACCAATTTGCTAAATCGATCTACGTTGTTGGTCAAGAACAATCTGCCCACTTTAAACAACTCAAAGCTGTCTTGAAAGAAATGGGCTACGGCTGGAGTGAAGACATTACTCATGTTCCTTTTGGTTTGGTTACAAAAGAAGGGAAAAAACTCTCTACTCGTAAAGGGAATGTCATCTTGCTAGAGCCTACTGTTGCAGAGGCTGTTAGCCGTGCCAAGGCCCAAATCGAGGCTAAAAATCCTGAACTAGAAAACAAAGACCAGGTAGCACATGCTGTTGGGGTTGGAGCCATTAAATTCTATGACCTCAAAACCGACCGTACAAATGGATACGACTTCGACTTAGAGGCTATGGTATCCTTTGAGGGGGAAACTGGTCCTTATGTACAATATGCCTATGCTCGTATCCAATCGATCTTACGTAAAGCAGACTTCAAACCAGAAACAGTGGCTAATTACAGCTTAAATGATGCTGAAAGCTGGGAAATCATTAAACTCATCCAAGACTTCCCACGTATTATCAACCGTGCGGCGGATAACTTTGAACCTTCTATCATTGCTAAATTTGCAATTAGCCTGGCTCAAGCCTTTAACAAATACTATGCACATACACGTATCTTGGATGATAGCCCAGAACGCGACAGCCGTCTAGCTCTCAGCTACGCAACCGCAGTCGTTCTCAAAGAAGCCCTTCGCTTGCTTGGAGTAGAAGCGCCAGAGAAGATGTAAATCACCAAAGTTACTTGATTGCAAAGCAATCTAAGTAACTAACGCCAAATCCTATCAGGAATTTGGCTAGGTGCTTCACTAGTAAAGAAACATAAATATTATCGATTTATGTTTCTTTACGTCGTAACCAGAGACACTTGCCTAAACGCTTCACTAATTCACCAAACCAAATAATATCGATTTGGTTTGGTTCATGTCGTAAGCTTCAAGTTACTTGATTAAAAAGCAGTCTAAGTAATTAAGACCAAATCCTGTCGGAGATTTGGTTAGACTTATGTCGCAATCTTTTAATTACTTAATTGTAAAGCAGTCTAAATAACTAAGACCAAATCCTATACGTAATTAGGTTTAGAGGCCTATCAAAAATCTTATCAAGTTTTGCTGACTTGTTCTGCTATTTTAGATCCACTAATTCAATCTACTCACTACTACTTCTTTATCATACAGGGAGATATTCTATGAGCCAATATGCTTATATCCTCGTTGTAATTAGCTTGGTGTTCCTTTTTCTGCTCAATAAGTACGAGAAGGAGAGACTTCAAAGGCTCTACCAAGAACAACTTTTAAAGGATGAAACATTTAGGAGTGATATCAAAGAGAAAATTCACACGACTGAAAATATCAATGATGTCATTGCTTACATCAATAAAACTTATCATCTGGGAATGTTACTGTCAAAAGACATTACAGATCAATTGAAATAAACCGAGCTATTCTTTTAAGGAATATAAAAACCGAGACTGAGAGTTTGTCCCTTCGTCTCGGTTTTTGTGTATTTTTCAAGTAACAAAGCCACCACTCCCCAGTAATGCAAGTGCAAAATCCTCTAGAATATGATAGAATAATGAAAAGGACTCTATTAAGGAGGAAAACATGGAAAAACAAACCGTCGCCGTCTTGGGGCCTGGTTCTTGGGGAACTGCCCTTTCACAAGTCTTAAATGACAATGGACACGAGGTACGTATTTGGGGAAATCTTCCCGAGCAAATCAATGAAATTAATACCTATCATACTAACAAGCACTACTTTAAAGATGTCGTTCTAGATGAAAATATCATTGCCTACACTGACTTAGCAGAGGCATTAAAAGATGTAGATGCGATTTTGTTTGTTGTCCCAACAAAAGTGACACGACTTGTTGCCCAACAAGTTGCAAAAACCTTAGACCATAAGGCTATCATCATGCACGCATCAAAGGGATTAGAGCCTGATAGCCATAAACGATTATCAACTATCCTTGAAGAAGAAATTCCTGAACATCTCCGCAGTGATATTGTCGTTGTTTCAGGACCTAGTCATGCGGAAGAAACCATTGTACGTGACCTGACTTTAATCACTGCTGCTTCTAAAGATTTACAAACAGCTCAATATGTTCAGGAACTCTTTAGTAATCACTACTTTCGACTTTATACCAATACGGATGTTATCGGAGTTGAAACTGCTGGTGCTCTTAAAAATATTATTGCTGTCGGTGCTGGAGCTTTACATGGTTTGGGATTTGGTGACAATGCCAAGGCAGCCATCATCGCTCGAGGCTTGGCAGAAATTACCCGCCTAGGAGTAGCACTTGGGGCCAGTCCATTGACCTATAGTGGCTTATCCGGTGTAGGAGACTTGATCGTAACGGGAACCTCCATCCACTCTCGTAACTGGAGAGCCGGAGATGCTCTTGGTCGTGGAGAATCTCTAGCTGATATCGAAGCCAATATGGGCATGGTGATTGAAGGAATCTCAACAACTCGAGCAGCCTATGAACTAGCGCAAGAACTTGGAGTCTATATGCCAATTACACAAGCCATTTACCAAGTTATTTACCACGGAACCAATATTAAAGATGCCATTTACGACATCATGAACAATGAATTTAAAGCAGAAAATGAGTGGTCTTAACCCTCTAGAGAAAGGATTCTTATGACATCAAAAGTTAGAAAGGCAGTCATCCCTGCCGCTGGACTTGGAACTCGATTTTTACCAGCAACCAAAGCACTTGCTAAAGAGATGTTGCCAATTGTGGACAAACCAACTATCCAATTTATCGTAGAAGAAGCTCTTAAATCAGGTATTGAAGATATTCTGGTTGTCACTGGTAAATCAAAACGTTCTATTGAAGACCACTTTGACTCAAACTTTGAGCTTGAGTACAACCTCAAAGAAAAAGGCAAACATGACTTACTAAAACTGGTAGACGAAACAACTGGCATTCGCCTTCACTTTATCCGTCAAAGCCATCCTCGTGGTCTTGGAGATGCTGTCTTACAAGCAAAAGCTTTTGTAGGGAATGAGCCCTTCGTTGTCATGCTGGGTGACGACCTAATGGATATCACAGATGACCACGCTATTCCTTTGACAAAACAATTGATGAATGATTACGAAACGACTCACGCATCAACAATTGCTGTTATGCCTGTCCCTCATGAAGAAGTTTCAGCATATGGAGTTATCGCTCCTCAGGGTGAAGGGATTAATGGTCTCTACAGTGTCGAAACTTTTGTTGAAAAACCAGCTCCAGAAGATGCTCCAAGTGATTTGGCAATCATCGGACGCTATCTGCTCACACCAGAAATTTTTGAAATCCTCGAAAATCAAGCTCCCGGTGCTGGAAATGAAATCCAGCTTACCGACGCTATTGATACGCTTAATAAAACACAACGTGTTTTCGCCCGTGAATTTACAGGAGCTCGTTACGACGTTGGGGATAAGTTTGGCTTTGTGAAAACATCTATTGACTACGCCCTCAAACACCCACAAGTCAAAGATGACTTGAAAGATTACCTCATCCAACTGGGAAAAGAATTGGCTGAGAAGGAATAACATAAAAAGATAAGGCATTTGTACTGACCCCAAAAAGTTAGACAATTAATTTAAGCAAAGGATTTAGTTCTGTATTGTACAGGGCTAAGTCCTTTTAGTTTTACCTTAATTCGTTTATTGTTGTAGTAATCAATATAGTCTACAATAGCTTGTTCCAATTGCTTAAGCGACTGAAACGACTTCTCATAACCATAAAACATTTCCGATTTCAGAATCCCAAAGAAGGACTCCATCATACCATTGTCTGGGCTGTTACCCTTACGTGACATGGATGCTTGAATTCCCTTACTCTCTAGGAACCGATGATAAGAATCGTGTTGGTATTGCCAGCCTTGGTCACTATGGAGAATGGTATTCTCGTAATGTTCCTCACCGAAAGCCTGGTCTAACATAGCTTTTACTTGTTCTAAGTTCGGTGATGTAGAAAGATTATAAGCGATGATTTCGCTGTTAAAACCATCTAAAACTGGCGATAAGTAAAGCTTTTGAGTGCTTGCTGTAATGGCAAATTCTGTCACATCTGTGTAGCACTTTTGCATTGGTTTGGTTGCTTCAAATTGACGTTGAATAAGATTATCTGCTTTCTTGCCAACCTCTCCTTGGTATGAAGAATACTTCCGTTTACGGCGAATTCGAGCCGTTAAACCAAGTACTTTCATCAGACGCTGCACCTTCTTATGGTTCACTACGAAGCCACGATTTCGTAATTCTAGAGTCATGCGACGATAGCCGTAATTTCCTTTATGCTCAGTATAAATTGACTGAATTTCAGCTTTAATATCATAATCTTTATCGCTTTGATCCAGCTGTTTTAAGTGGTAATAATAAGTTGAACGGGCAAGTTTAATAATCTTTAGAAGGATATCTAAAGAAAACTCTGTTACCAGTCCTTGAACAATTTCCGTTTTTCTTCTTGCTCCTTTTCGTCTCTCAATCGGAGTTCTCTCAACTTTTTTAGAATGGCATTCTCCGCTCTCAAGTACTCATTTTCTGCTTGAAGACGTTCTAATTCTGTCATATCTTCAAATCTCTTCTTTGGCTTACGTCCCATTTTAGGTGGTCTCCCTCTTGTTTTCTCAACAATAGTATACCCGTTTTTCTTATATTGTGCCAGCCAATTCGAAAGTAATCCACTACTTAGAAGAGCATAATCCAGAGACGCCCTAATTTGTGAATGCCCCTCAAGAAGAACTTTATCAATGATCTCTTGTTTTAGTTCAGGAGAATAGTAACAATTCTTTCCTTTTTTGACGAACTCTATTCCGTAACGATCAATCAATTTAATCATGTACCTAAGATTAGAATTGTTTATCCCAAATTTATTTGAAAGCTTCTCTAAGCTATATCCTTGTTTTCTAAGTTCATAGATCTGAACTTTATCATCATAACTCAATTTCATAATAAAACACCCCAAAAGTTAGATTTTTTCTGTCTAACTTTTGGGGTGCAGTACAAATGCCTTATCTTTTTTCATTACACAAATTGTCTTCCAACTTCTTCACATCCCCATTCCCTTATAGAAAAGTAACACTGCGAGTCCTACGAACAACACTAACGCTACCAGTCTCTGACTAGCGCTATACATCCGTCTTTCTCCTTGAACTGGAAAGATAATTGCTAGAAATACTCCACCAACTGCTCCCCCGATATGACCTGCTAGGCTGATTCCTGGAATCAGAACACTTCCAATAATATTAACCACAAAAAGTGTCAGATAGGATTGCCCCAACTGCTGGATATAAGGATTACGCGTAGCATAGCGAAGAATGATAATCGCGGCAAATAGCCCATAGAGAGAAGTAGAAGCTCCTGCTGCTAAGGATTTTGGACTAAATACAAAAACAAAGAGATTGCCCATCATTCCAGATAAGAGATAGAGAAAGAAAAACTTCTTGGATCCGAAAATTTCCTCTACTTGTCTACCAAGATAATAAAGGGAAAGCATATTAACAATGAAATGCTCCCAACCAATATGAACAAAAATGGCAGAAAAGAGACGCCAAATCTGCTCGGGAAAGAGCCGAATAGCAGGCCCATACATGGCTCCAAATCGAAATAAGGTATCCGCCCTGTCAAAGTTTCCACCTGTAGTCACCAACATTAGTAGAAACACCAAGGCCGTCACTAAGAGGAAGAAACTCGTCACAGGATAACGTCTATCAAAGATTTCCTTCATCAATTAAAACCTCCTGAACAGGAATATCATGATTTTCAGGCATGAATTGCTGAACTTGACAAGGATAGATCGTACTCAAAGTATGACCAGAAAAATGTTCCAGATAGCGGTCATAATAACCTCCACCGTATCCAATCCGATATCCTTCCGTCGTAAAAGCCAGACCAGGAACATGAATCAAATCAATCTGAGAGGCATCCACCACTTCCAAATCTCCCTGTGGTTCCAGTAATCCAAAGGAAGTTTTGACCAATTGCTGCGGATGATACACTACAAAGTCCATGCGCCCCTTGGGATAGGTTTTGGGTATCAGAACCTTCTTGCCGTCCCTCAGCGCCTGCTCAATCAATCCCTGAGTTTGAAACTCATGAGAAAAAGAGAGATAGGTTGCGATGATCTTTGCTTCTTGGTAGAAGGGGTGTTGTAAAAGTCGTTCAGTTAAAGCTTGGTCTATAAACTGTTTTTGCTCTCGAGGTATAGCCTTCATTTCTCGCAAGACTTGCTTACGTAATTCCGATTTCATAGACAACCCCTCTACTCTGCTGCCTTCTTTTTCAGGAAACTAGAGACCGCATCCACCCCAATAGCTAATGCTTCTTCCTTAGGACTCATCTGAGGGTGATGAAGGGCATAGGGACTATCAATACCTAGCCAGAACATAACGCCATCAACTTTTGAAAGGAGATAACCAAAGTCTTCACCTGTCATAGCAGGTTCGATATCAATCAACTCAATTCCGTCTTTTTCTTCAAAGAAATCCATCAGTTCACGCGCCAAGGCTGGATGGTTCTCAACAGGCAGGTAACCACCTTGTTTGAGTTCCACTTCGACTTCCATATCGAAGGCAGCTGCAACCCCTTCTGCAACTGTTTTGACCCGCTTTTGCACCAAGAGACTCATATCCTGTGTCAAGGCCCGAATAGTTCCATGCAAAAAGGCTGTGTCTGTGATGACATTGTTTGTTGTTCCGGCTTGGAAAAGACCAAAGGTCACCACTGCTCCCTCGATTGGGTTGACATTGCGGCTGACAACTGACTGCACCTGAGTCACAAAGTAACTAGCCGCCACCAAGGCGTCATTAGCTTCATGTGGAAAGGCTGCATGTCCTCCTTTGCCTTTGAAACGGATCTTCACCTCGCAAGTACCTGCAAAGAGTGTATGAGTATTGGTCGCAATCTGGCCAACCTTCAAATCTGGCCGAACATGAAGCCCATAAAACTGGTCTGGCAACCAGTCTCCAAAAGCGCCATCCTCATACATGAGCATGCCACCAGCTTCATTTTCTTCAGCAGGTTGAAACAGAAAGAGCAGATTGTTCTTTGGTTGCTCCTCAAGGGCTCGCTCAAGACAGCCTAAAGCAATAGTCATGTGGAAATCATGGCCACAAGCATGCATACGATCTTGATGCAGAGAAGCGAAGGGCAGGCCTGTTTGTTCGACAATAGGCAGGCCATCAATATCTGTCCGCCAACCAATGGTACGCTTTGGCTGACTTCCCTGTAAATAGACCAAAATCCCTGTTCGCCAAGTACGAACTTGAACAAAATTCTTGCCCGCAGTCAATTTCTCAATCACATCCAGCAGATAAGCCTGAGTCTTGAACTCCTCCAAGCCAATCTCTGGAATCTGGTGCAAATCTCGTCTAGTATGAATCAAATCTAACATCTATCTTTCCTCCTATATAGCAGAAAGAGGCTGGAAAAGGGTTCCGCCTCTATTTTTCTTTTACAATTACAAGGTACGAAGCGCATCCTCTAGCGCTGTTTTTTGTTGGGTTTGGGCATCAATCTCTTTGATAATACGAGCTGGAACACCTGCTACCACCACGTTTTCTGGGACATCTTGGGTAACAATAGCTCCTGCTGCGACAACTGAACCACTACCGATTTGGACCCCTTCGATAACCACTGCGTTGGCACCGATAAGAACATTGTCTCCAACACGGACTGGTTCTGCGCTAGCTGGCTCAATCACACCTGCAAGAACGGCACCTGCACCAACGTGGCTGTTTTTCCCCACGATAGCACGGCCACCAAGGATAGCACCCATGTCAATCATGGTTCCTGCACCAATTTCAGCACCGATATTGATAACCGCTCCCATCATGATAACAGCATTGTCACCAATTTCAACCTGATCACGGATAATAGCACCCGGCTCAATACGAGCATTGATAGCACGTTTATCTAGCAAAGGAACTGCAGAATTACGAGCGTCTTGCTCAACAACATAGTCTTGATTTTCTACCAAACCATCGAGAAGCGGAGCCACGTCCTTCCAATCTCCGAATAGGACATTACCTAGTTTAACAACAGAGCTTGGTACAGCAGTTGCAAGTTGTCCTTCAAAGGTTACTTTAACACTGGTTTTCTTTTCAGCATTGGCGATAAATTGAATAATTTCTTGTGCGTTCATTTTTGTAGCAGTCATAGGCGCCTCCTAGTTCATTTTAATGATACCTATTCTACCAAAAAAGGCCTCAAATTTGAAGCCTTTTTGTTTGTTTTTAGGTATGATTTTTAGGGATGTGAGATAAAACGTGCTGTCGGTAAAAGCAAGCCCCTACCGATACAACCTAAAAACACTCTTCACAACTATCTCCCCGTGTTTTATTGACTATTCTAGTATAGCACACTTTTAGAATTAAGAAAAGACTTTTTATTTACTTTCTTTCGCTTCTTCTATCGATAAGAAAATCATAGGTAAAATAATCAAGGCCATAGCTAGAAGAAGGGACCAATCCACTACTAAACCTAAAAATAAAACACTCAAAAGGGCAGAAGAGAGAGGTTCACTGGCACTAATAACGGAAACCACCAAAGGAGAAACCAAGGACACAGCCTTCATGGAAATGAAAAAGGCAAAAGCCGTCCCTAAAAAAGCGATAATAAGGCAAATCAAGATACTCCAAATATCCAGAGTAAAGGAAAGCTGGTAAACCGGCGAGAGGACATTGCTAAATAAACCTGCCAAAATCATCCCCCACCCAACCGTAGGCACAAAACCATAGCGCTTCGCGAAAGGTTGGGGCAAGATAACATTAAACATGACCCCCATGGCACTCAGCAAACCCGTCATAAGTGCTAGCGGTGTCATGGATAATTGAGAGAGATCTCCCTTTGTCGCCATCAGGCAAACACCCAACATGGCAACCAAAACATAAAAAATAGCGCTTTTTGACGCTCGTTTTTGATAAACCAAGCGATTGTAAAAGAGGATAAAGACTGGACTGATAAACTGTAAAATAGTTGCTGTCGCTGCATTTGAGTATTCTACACAGAGATAGAAAAAATACTGAACTGAAAAAATCCCCAAAATAGCATAGGCTAAAAAGGGCAGGTAATTTTTCTTATCTCGCCAAATATCTAGCACTTGCGATTTTAATTGCATCGCAGACCAAATGAGCACAAGACTCCCTGCTAGTGTCAAACGCATAGAGGTAATCCAGCCGGAGGACACTTGATAATGAGTAAAGAAATACTCTCCTAGAATCCCACAGATTCCCCAGATTAAGCCAGATAGGAGCGAATAAATGGTTCCTTTAACAATCTTTTTCTGATACTGATTCATACCTTTATTGTAACACGAAAGGAAAAAAGAAAAAAGTGGCAATCCATTGATTAGCCACTTCATTTAGAAAAGTTTAAAGAACTTAACGTCTCGTCGTTGAAGAAGAAGGTCTAGTAGCGCTTGAATTGCTACTGTTGTTAGAACTACTACTTGAACTTGGTGTAGATGAGAAACTACCAATAATACTTGACCAAGCATTTTGGTAATCTGCTTCACTTCCTCCAATAGCAAAGTGATAGCTTGTCGTAGGAGCTCCCGCCGTATTAGCCCAATAGCTCGTTACAGTAGCCCCTGAAAGATCCACTGTTTTTCCATTAACGGATACTTTGCCTGGCTTCTGTCCTGTAGATCTGAGGACCTGAGATTGGGTCACACTAGAATCAAGATTAAAGCGTTCATTGCCCCAAACACCAGGCTCAGCCTGTTGGATAGCATTGACCAAGTAAGCCATATATTTGGCATTTCGATAATGCCCAGCCCCCTTAGCCATTGGGCGGTTGTCATCATGCCCTAACCAACCACCTAGAGTCAATCTTGGCGTCGAAAGCATGAGCCACATGTTTTCATCTTCATTGGTTGTACCAGTCTTACCAATCCAGTCTGCACGAGCTAAGCTTGAATTGATAGAAGCCAAATCCGTTTGGAAACTTGAAGTGATTCGAGAGGAAATCACCTCACGAAGCAAACTCTGCATAATTGTTGCCGTCGCCTTCGAGTACACTTGAACTGGCTTGTCTTGGAATTCATAGATTACTCTACCGTCAGATGATTCAATCTTAGAAATCACATGTTTCTGATGATAAACACCGTTATTAGCAATTGTTTGATAACCATTGGTATGCTGGGCAACTGTGACTTCAATCCCACCACCCATAGGCAAACTTTCGATACCGTACTCCGGAATCTCGTAACCCATTTTCTCCATGTAACCCTTGACATCTACACCCTTCTCACGTAGCATTCGATAGGTCCAATAGGCTGGGATATTCCATGAATAGTTCAAGGCTTCTCCCAAGGTCATCATGCCTGTACCTGGACTGTTCACATACATGATAGGATTTCCATTAGAGAATTTTGTCGGATAATTTGACAAGATACTAGCGCTACCCATCAAACCTTGGTCAATGGCAATACCGTAGGCCAACAAAGGCTTGGTTGTAGAGGCTGGCGAGCGCTTAGTGTCGAAGGCATGATTGTTTTGGTTAGTCTGGTAATTACGACCACCAACAAAGCCTAGAACAGCCCCCGTTTTATTGTCCATCAAAACATTCCCTACTTCAGGCTGACCAGTCGCATCATCTACCAAATGACCGTAGTTAGCAACTGCATTTTGCATGGCGTTATGGATTTTTTTATTGATCGTTGTAGTGATTTTATAGCCACCGTTACTTAGTTCCTGCTCCGCTCGCTCATGATAGGCCTTTTGAATCGACTCGTTTTTCAACTCTTGACTAGAAACATTGTCCTGTTGAACTAAATAATCATACATACGGTCTGTCGCTTCAGCCATAGCTGTAAAGTAGAGATAATCCCTCGAAACAGCATTGACAGTTCCTGATGGCAAGAAATCTTGTTTGAGATTATAATCCTTGTACTGGTCGTATTCTTCCTGAGTCAGAGCACCCGTACGGTACATGTTGTAGAGAACATCCTTGGCCCGCTTCAAACCAAGTTCTAAGTCTTCATCACTCTTTAACTCTCCAGTATTTTCATAAGGGGAATAAGTAATCGGACTCTGTGGCAAACCTGCTAGGAAGGCAGCTTGGGGAATACTCAGCTTGTTGGCATCGATACCGAAAATCCCTTCAGCAGCTTGCTGAGCACCTGCAATATTCTGTCCTTTATGATTTCGACCAAAGGGAGCAACATTGAGATAAGTAGTCAAGATTTCATCCTTACTCATGCTGCGTTCCAAGGCAAGGGCATCAACAATTTCTGTAGCCTTACGAGCCAAAGTCGGAGCATCTCCAACCACTTGTTGTTTGATTAACTGTTGAGTCAAGGTCGAGCCCCCGCTAGATGAGCCCAAACCTGCAAAGGTTCCCAAAGTCGCCCGAATCACAGCTTTTGGCACAACCCCATTATGTTCAAGGAAATGTTCGTCCTCAGTTGCAACGATAGCCTTTTTGAGATTGTCTGATATTTCCTCAGATGAAACAGAAGTTCGCAGTAGGTCACTCTCGATAGAAGCAATGACACTCCCATCTGCATAAACAATTTCTGAGATAGAAGAAATATTTTTAACCTGCTTGACCAAGTCCTCCACTTTGGGAACCTTAGCCTTGTCAAACAAAGCAACTCCATAACCAAGAGCTACACCAGCACCAAAAAGCCCACCGATAAAGCCTAGAATAAAGAGTGTATTCAAAATCCCCTTGATAGCGACTAAAATGCTACCTAGGATAGCCAGAACTCTCCCACCTGTCCCATCCGACTTCCTCTCTTCTGAGACTTTCTCTGATTTCTTATGATTTATTTTTGATTTTACTAGCTGGAAAAATTCCAGCATTTTTCGTTTTAATTCATTTAATTGATTTTGCATGGATTTCCTCACTCTATCTATTATACCATAAAAGGTAAACTTTCAATAA
>NZ_JAPVZK010000028.1:0-24524 GCF_041432345.1 Streptococcus sp. 27098_8_103 | reverse complement strand
TCATAGGAAGCTATGTTTATGAAGAAAAAATCACCTTTTCTTGATTTTTAATCCTATTTGCTGTATGATAAGGGAAAAGAAAGGGGGAAGAAATATGGCTTTTACCAATACCCACATGCGATCGGCTAGTTTTGGCATTGTTACCAGCTTGCCTGATGACGTTATTGACTCTTTTTGGTATATCATCGACCACTTCTTAAAAAATGTCTTTGAATTGGAAGAAGAACTTGAGTTTCAATTGCTCAATAACCAAGGAAAAATTACCTTCCACTTCTCAAGTCAACACCTCCCTACAGCCATTGATTTTGATTTTAACCATCCCTTTGACCCTCTTTATCCCCCGAGAGTCCTGGTTTTAGATATGGACGGTAGAGAAACTATCCTCCTCCCAGAAGAAAATGACCTATTTTAAAAACTCTAGCCTTCAGTTACAAGCGACTGAAAACTAGAGTTTTTTCTATTGTTTCAAAGCATTATACAAGTTGCGGATCGGTTGCTTTAATGTCGGATGGATAAAATGAGGCGCAATTTCTTGTAGAGACTCAAGAACAAAAAGGCGTTCCGCTATGTAAGGATGGGGCAAAATAAGGTCATCTGTATAAAGGACCTGGTCCTCCACAAAGAGCAAGTCCAAATCAATCAAACGAGGCCCCCAATGTACTTCTCTCACCCGTCCCATCTCTGACTCAATGGCTAACAAGTTCTCTAATAGAACTGGGGCCGGCAACCAGGTTTCAACCTCAACCACTTGATTAGCAAAGCTATCTTGCTCCACACCACCCCAAGGCTCCGTCGTCAAGATACTAGACTCTTTGAGAATATGGATACCTCGAGCTCGCATTTTCTCAATGGCTTGTTTCAAATTTGCTTGTTTATCTCCCATATTGCTTCCTAGGGCGATAAAGGCTCGTTGCTTGCGGCGATGAATGGTTACCGAGCAAGTATCTAGCGGCAAATGCACTGGCGCCCAAGGTTTTTTCAGTTCTAGCTTTATTTCTTGGACAAGAGGATAAGCCTCAAAAGTACGTTCTACCAGTTTGTAGGCTACCGTTTCAATCAAATCTTCAGTGCTCTCCTGAAACCAAGTCGTCCACTGCTGACACAGTTCTCCGTAATGGACAGAGGCTGTTAAATCCAAATCTGTAGCCGCCTTAGTCATATCATAGAATAGGATAGCTGAAACGACAAACTTTTGCCCTAATTCTTTCTCACTAGGAAAAAGACCATGATAGGCAAAAATTTCCAAATCCTTAATCTGCAGTTGATCCATAATGATTCCTTTCTAGAAAAATCCGCTTCAAGCGGATTTTTTTTATACTCAATGAAAATCAAAATGCAAACTAGAAAGCTAGCCGCAGGCTGCTCAAAACACTGTTTTGAGGTTGCAGATGGAAGCTGACGTGGTTTGAATTTGATTTTCGAAGAGTATTATAGTCCCATTAAACGATAAGCCTGGTCTCGGAGGTCCTTATCTGTTTCAAATAGACCACGAGCTACTGTCGTCAAGGTTGCAGTGCCTGGTTTTCTGACACCACGCATGCTCATACACATATGTTCTGCCTCAATGACAACAAAGGCTCCTTTAGCACCTAGATACTCCATCAAGGCATCAGCCACTTCGATATTCAAACGTTCTTGAATTTGTGGTTTTTTCGAATAAACTTCAACCGTACGGGCTAGCTTAGACAAACCTGCTACACGGCCATCTGGAATATAGGCAATATGCGCTCTCCCATAAAATGGCAATAAGTGGTGTTCACACATGGTATGGAAAAAGATATCCTTTTCTACCACCATATTATCGTCAATAATCTCAAAAGATTTTGACAAATGTTCCTCCGCTGTTTGACCAAGCCCTGAAAAAATCTCTTGGTACATACGGGCCACACGAGCAGGCGTTTCCTGCAAGCCCTCACGGTTAGCGTCCTCTCCGACAGCCTCGATAATCATTTTTACAGCTGCTTCAATCTTTTGTGTATCCATTTTCGTTCTTCCTCTCCATCAGATAGGCTCTCACTTGGCTCAAGAAATACAAAGAACCTGTGACAATCCTAACTGTTTGTTTCTCTTCTTTTTTATCTGTCAATTTCTGCTCTAGAAAATCCTGCCAACCTTGGTAGCTGAGATTTCTAGACTTGGCTGCCTCTTTCAGCACATTTTCATCAGTCGCCCGACTATCGTCAAAATGTGTCAGGGTAAGCTCGGTATCTGGCATGGCCCCCAGCAAGTCCAACATATCCTCCAAGGCCTTGGTTTTGATACAAGTAAAGAGGATTTCCTTACGATAATCCGCAAAGCGTTCTTGCAAGGTTGCTAATAAAGCCTTGATAGCATGGGGATTGTGGGCTCCATCCAAAATCATCAAGGGTTCTCTTGACACTACCTCCAGACGCCCCGGCCATCTTGTTTCTTCCAGAGCTTGAGCAAGCAAGGTATTAGCTGGTAGCTCTCGACCATCTTCTTGACAAAAATTATCAAGTAAAGCTATGGCCATCCCAGCATTCTCTATCTGGTGCAAACCAAGCAAACCAGTCTGGAAGCGACCTTGTCTGACAGCACTTGCATAGTCAAAAATTTCCCCTGTCACCGCACTCTCTTGGTGACTGACCTGATAATCACTCCCATACCGCATTCTTGACACATTTTTAGTCGCTGCAATAGAGTCAATCACAGCTAGCGCTTCTGGAGCAATGCGGCCTGTTACCAAGGGAATTCCTTGTTTGATAATACCCGCTTTCTGCTCTGCTATAGCTTCCAAGGTGTCACCAAGTAGGGATATATGGTCCAAGCCAATGGTCGTAATTCCTGTTAAAATCGGCTGGCAGACATTGGTACTATCCAAGAGACCGCCCATGCCCACTTCCATGATGGCCACATCTACTTGCTCTGAGGCAAAGTAATCATAGGCTAGAGCTGTGATAATCTCAAACTCGGTTGTCCCCTGCAAATTGACAGCCGATTCCCCTTCCAGCAAAGACTGATAGTCTGCCATGAAGGCTTCTAGCCTAGCTTCTGGGATAGATTCCCCATTGATGCTAATCTGGTCTGTATAATGAATGAGATAGGGCGAGCTGAAAACACCAACTCTCAGCTCCATCTTTTCTAGCATATTTTTCAAAAAAGCAATGGTCGAACCCTTGCCATTGGTCCCTCCGACATGGATGACCCTGAGTTTGAGATGGGGATTGCCACGCAAAGCTAACAGTTCCACCATTCGTTCCAAGCCAAAATGCGGTTGATCCGTCCGATAGTGGGCAATCCACTGATTGTTTTCGAATTCTTTCATCTTATTTATATTGTTTTAAATCTAGATTTTCCGCATCTTCAGCCAATCGGATGGCTGATGCAATTTCAACTGCCATCCTGTGACTAGCCACGTCATGCACGCGCACCACTTCTACACCCTGTCTTGTAGCAATACTAGTTACATGAGCCGAAGCCGTATCTCGATTGCGGAAACCAAGCTCTGTCTCAGGATCGACTTCGAAGCCATTTTCTTCAAGAATATTGATAATAAATCGCTTGCGCGATACTCCGAGAAAGATTGGATAGCCTTTCTGATGTAGTTTATCTAGGTCCCGTAAAAGAAGCAGATTTTCTTTCTTGGTCAGACCAAAGCCAATTCCTGGATCCAACAGGATATTTTCTTGTGCGATTCCAGCTTGATTCGCTCTCGCTAGTGCTCGTACAAAGAAAGCCTCCATCAAGTCTTCGATTGGCAATGTTTCAAAGTCAGCTAACTCTTCCTCTGTAAAAGCTTGTCCAAAACCAAAATGAGGAAATATAAGCGAGCTAGGGTGCTGAGGTCGCGCCATGACTGGATTAAACATAATGACTACTTTCGCTCCAGCATTTGCAACCACATGGGCCATTTTTTCATCACCCATGAAACCAGTGATATCATTGACTAGATTGGCACCAGCAGCCAAAGCAGCCTCTGCTACCTGACTCTTCCAAGTATCAATAGAGATAAGGACATCACTTTCCTTGCGAATCGCTTTGATCACTGGAACAACACGCTGGATTTCCTCTTCTATCTCAACATAGCTGCTTCCCGGCCGAGTCGATTCTCCGCCGATATCTAGCATACTAGCACCTTCTGCTATCAATTTACGAGCCTGCTGGAGTGCTTGCTCAAGAGCAAAAAATTGACCACCGTCCGAAAAGGAGTCTGGGGTTACATTGATAATTCCGCAAATAGCTGTCTTTGCATGATTGGCTTTACTTGACATATCGGTCACTCCCTCAAGGCTTTTCATCATATCATTTCTCTATTTTACCATAAAAAGAAAAAGATGGACACGATTGCATTCATCTTTTTCCCAGTAGAAACAAGTAAGCAATTGTCAAAAATCTTAAACAGAAATCCCTAATGTCCGACTCAAAATCACCACGAGAGCCAGCAAACAGAAAGCAACCCCATTCACAATCATGTGAAGTAAGATAGACATTTCCAAACGTTGGGTCTTGTAAGCCGTCCAAGACAGAACGATCGACATACCTCCATAAATCAATAAAGAAGGTAAATTACTTGGTTGATGCAATAAAGCAAACACAATCGTACCGACTATAAATCCCAAGTTCTCTTTTCCTCGGAAAATCTTTTTAGGAACAATCCCACGGCACAAGATTTCCTCACAAATTGGAGCAAGCAAGGCCAACAAGAAGAAACTGGAAATCAGAGAACTATTCTGAACCATGTCGTTAATCTGAGACTGATTCCCTGTTGTCGTCTCATTTGATAGTTGCAATAAAATGGAACCAAGTATATTTGAACAGATAATGACTAAATAACTTAATCCCAAACGTGCCAAATCCTTCGCTCTAAAAAAAGAAAAATTAAAACTTGCTAACTGCGTTTTACGAGCTCCAATAATAAACAGCACCAGAATCACAATCGAAATACCAGAAACTATCAGTCCTGACTGCAACAGTGGTACTGCATTTAAAGTTAAAATAGCAGTAACCCCTATAGGAATCTGATATAAAATTGTCGCCAGAAAAAAGATTAACAGCCAACCTGCACGATTCAATAATTCTTTCCACATATTTTTCTCTTTCATCACCTATCTCCTTTGTATTAAAAAAGGGGGAAAATCCCCCTGGGTTATCCTATTATAAGGCCATGCTGATATAGTTAAGGATAAACAAGGCATCCAAAATCCAAATCATGACATGAACATCTTTAGCTTGACCTTTGACAAGCTTAGTCAAAGTGTAAGTCAAGAAACCAACTGCAATCCCTTGAGTGATAGAGTAGCTGAATCCCATAAAGATAGATGTGAAGAAGGCAGGAACCGCTTCAGCCATATCATCCCAATGGATATTTTTCAAGCTAGCCAACATCATAATTCCAACGATAATCAAGATTGGAGCTGTAGCAGCTGTTGGTACGATAGCTAGAAGTGGGCTAAAGAAGCTTGAGATTGCAAAACAGATTGCCACAACCAAGGCTGTCAAACCTGTACGTCCACCTGCACCAATACCAGCAGCAGACTCAACATAAGTCGTTACGTTTGAAGTACCTGCGATGGCACCAATTGAAGTACCAATCAAATCAGAGTAAAGAGCCTTGTCCAACTTAGCTGATTGGTGATTTTCACCATTTGTAGCTACGATACCAACTTTTTCACCAGTACCGATCAAGGTACCAATTGTATCAAAAATATCTGTCAACGAAAAGGCAAGAATAGCCATAAGAGTTTCAGGCAAGCGAGCTGTATCTGAAATCAAAGCTCCCAAACCTTCTGAACCAAGAGCTGCACCAAAGACTGTCTTCAAGTCTTCAAAGGCTGCACCAACATGGTTGTTAGCAAAATCGATACTAGACAAATCTACCAAACCAACTGCAATAGCAAGAACAGTTGTTGTCAAGATAGAGAGAATAATTCCCCCTTTAATTCCTTTGATAACAAAGAAGATAGTAATGGCAAGCCCTGCAAGAGCCACCAAAACAGCTGGATTATTAAAGCTGACCAATCCTGGAACTGCTGAAGAGTTTGCTGCAATCGTTGCTTGAGCTTTGTCAGCCCCTTCTCCTACAACAGTATAGTTGCCTGGATCAATCGTAAATTTCAAAAGTCCAGCATTCTTAATTCCCACGTAGGCAAGGAAAACACCAATACCAGCTGAAATAGCTGAGCGAAGAGCATTTGGAATCGATTCAATGATCATTTTACGAACATTTGTCAAGGTAATAATCAATGAGATAATCCCACAGATGAAGACCATAGCTAGGGCTTCTTGCCAAGAATAACCAAGTCCAAATACGACTGTAAAGGTAAAGAAAGCATTCAGCCCCATACCTGGCGCTTGGGCATAAGGTAAGTTAGCGTAGAAGGCCATCATCAGGGTACCAGCAACTGCACCGATAATCGTTGCGAGGAATACACCCTGAGCAGGCATTCCTGTTTGCGAAAGAATTTGTGGGTTTACAAAGAGAATATAACTCATTGCAAAGAAAGTTGTTAAACCAGCGAGAACCTCTGTACGAACATCTGTACCGTTCTCTTTTAGTTTAAATAATTTGTCCATTATTAATCTCCTTTTAATTTTTACGAACAATAATAGAATTATATCATTTATCATTCACTTTTTCAATATCTTTGTTTGATTTATTTAAGAATTTGATGAAATTTCTTTTTTGGTTTCGAATCTGATTTTCTGCCTGCTTTCTGTTATAATAGTAGACATCTTATCTGAAAAGACACTAGAAAGGTCCCTATGACGAAAAAAATTATTGCAGTTGACCTGGATGGAACCCTACTCAACTCAGACAGTCAAATTTCTGACTTTACCAAAAAAACCATTAAAAAAGTTGTTGAAAAAGGCCATCAAGTTATTATTACGACAGGACGCCCTTACCGAATGTCAAAAGATTTTTACCGTGAACTAGGCTTAGACACTCCTATGATTAACTTCAACGGCTCCCTCACTCATTTACCAGACCAAGTTTGGAACTTTGAAAAGTGTTTAACCGTAGACAAAAAATATCTGCTAGACATGGTTCAACGTTCAGAGGACATTCAAGCCGATTTTATCGCTGGAGAATATCGTAAAAAATTCTACATTACAAATCCTAATGAAAAAATTGCCAATCCTAAACTATTTGGTGTAGAAGCTTTCCAGCCTGAAGATCAATTCCAGCCTGAGTTAGTAACCAAGGATCCTAACTGTATTCTTTTACAGACCAGAGCCAGTGACAAATATGCCTTGGCAAAAGAAATGAACGCCTTCTACCAGCATCAACTGTCTATCAATACCTGGGGAGGTCCGCTCAATATCCTTGAATGTACCCCAAAAGGTGTCAATAAGGCCTTTGCTTTGGACTACTTGCTCAAGGTAATGAACCGCGATAAAAAGGATTTGATTGCCTTTGGAGACGAACACAATGATACCGAAATGCTCGCTTTTGCTGGGAAAGGTTATGCAATGAAAAATGCCAATCCTGAGCTACTCCCCTATGCAGATGAGCAAATTTCCTTGACAAATGACCAAGACGGTGTTGCCAAAACCCTACAAGATTTATTCTTATAGTCCAGTCTGACCAGCTTGTAAGCTGGTCTTTGTGCTCTTTTCACAATCTCATCAACCAGTTAATCGATTGTTCTACTTTTTGCATCCAAAACCTTGGAAAAGGCTTTCTTTTGTGATATACTTCACATATAAATACAAGAGAGCTCGTCACACTCGACTCTGTTGACACAAAATCAATCCAGTCCCGTTATCCCTGTTCTCGGTCAATATCAAGGAGGATAGCTATGAAAGCTGTTGTTGTAAATCCAGAAAGCACTGGTGTTGCTGTTGAAGAAAAAGTACTCCGTCCACTTGAAACTGGGGAAGCACTTGTAGAAATTGAATACTGTGGTGTTTGCCACACTGACCTCCACGTTGCCCATGGTGACTTTGGTCAAGTACCAGGACGTGTCCTAGGTCACGAAGGTGTTGGTATCGTTAAAGAAATTGCCCCAGATGTGAAAAGCCTTAAAGTCGGTGACCGAGTCAGCGTTGCTTGGTTCTTTGAAGGATGTGGCACTTGCGAATACTGTACAACTGGTCGCGAAACCCTTTGCCGTACAGTGAAAAATGCTGGCTACTCAGTAGATGGTGGTATGGCTGAACAATGTATCGTAACTGCAGACTATGCTGTCAAAGTTCCTGACGGACTTGATCCAGCCCAAGCCTCTTCTATCACATGTGCTGGTGTAACAACCTATAAAGCCATTAAAGAAGCCAAAGTTGAACCAGGTCAATGGGTTGTTCTTTACGGTGCTGGTGGACTTGGAAACCTCGCTGTTCAATATGCTAAAAAAGTATTCAATGCTCATGTTATCGCAGTTGATATTAACAATGACAAACTTGCCCTTGCAAAAGAAGTAGGCGCTGACATTGTTATTAACGGCCTCGAAGTTGAAGATGTACCTGGACTTATCAAGGAAAAAACTGATGGAGGTGCTCACTCAGCTGTCGTAACTGCTGTATCTAAAGTTGCCTTCAACCAGGCTGTTGACTCAGTTCGTGCTGGTGGTCGCGTTGTCGCTGTCGGCCTTCCTTCTGAAATGATGGAACTCAGCATCGTGAAAACAGTTTTAGATGGAATCCAAGTCATCGGTTCTCTTGTAGGAACTCGTAAAGACTTGGAAGAAGCCTTCCAATTCGGTGCAGAAGGTTTGGTAGTTCCAGTTGTTCAAAAACGCCCAGTCGAAGATGCCGTAGCCATTTTCGACGAAATGGAAAAAGGTCAAATCCAAGGACGTATGGTACTCGACTTCACCCACTAATCTAATAAAAACCTATTTTAAAAGTTGGAATGCGCTTCCAACTTTTTTATATTAAATTTTTAAATAAGGATTCAAAAAAACTTCTCTAAAACTCAATATATCAATATTTTCAGATGTAATCTTTTTAATTATTTTATGATAAATAGTTGATTTTTAGATGAAAACGGTTTATACTTAAACAGTCTTAAAGTTTTCTTAAACGAAAACTAAAACAAAAAAGGAGGAATGACAATAATGAGTATCGGAATCATTATTGCGAGCCACGGCGAATTTGCTGCGGGTATTCATCAGTCAGGATCTATGATCTTTGGTGAACAAGAAAAGGTTCAAGTTGTAACCTTTATGCCAAATGAAGGTCCTGATGATTTATACGCTAAGTTTAATAACGCTGTTGCTGCATTTGACGCAGAAGATGAGGTTCTAGTTTTGGCTGACCTTTGGAGTGGATCTCCATTTAACCAAGCTAGTCGCGTGATGGGAGAAAATCCTGAGCGTAAGTTTGCCATCATCACAGGACTTAACTTACCGATGTTAATTCAAGCCTACACAGAGCGCCTCATGGACGCTGCTGCAGGTGTAGAAAAAGTCGCTGCTAATATCATTAAAGAAGCCAAAGATGGCATCAAAGCTCTTCCAGAAGAGCTAAACCCAGTTGAGGAAGTAGCAAGCGCTGCAGCTGCTCCAGTTGCCCAAGCTGCTATTCCAGAAGGAACTGTCATCGGAGACGGTAAACTCAAAATCAACCTTGCCCGTCTAGACACTCGTTTACTTCACGGTCAAGTTGCAACTGCTTGGACTCCAGATTCAAAAGCAGATCGTATCATCGTTGCTTCAGATAACGTAGCTAAAGACGAATTACGTAAAGAATTGATTAAACAAGCAGCTCCAGGTAAAGTGAAAGCAAATGTTGTTCCTATCCAAAAACTAATCGACGTTGCAAAAGATCCTCGCTTCGGAGGAACACATGCCCTTATCTTGTTTGAAACACCTCAAGATGCCCTTCGTGCTATCGAAGGTGGCGTGCCAATCAAAACTCTTAATGTTGGATCAATGGCTCACTCAACTGGTAAAACAATGGTTAACAACGTTTTGTCTATGGATAAAGAAGACGTTGCTACATTTGAAAAAATGCGTGACCTTGGTGTTGAATTTGATGTACGTAAAGTACCAAACGACACCAAAAAAGATTTGTTTGACTTGATCAACAAAGCAAACGTGCAATAATCGATTTTATGAAAGGATTTTAAAGATGTCTATTATTTCTATGGTTTTAGTAGTCGTTGTAGCCTTCCTAGCAGGTCTTGAAGGTATCCTCGACCAGTTCCAATTCCATCAACCAATCGTAGCTTGTACCCTTATCGGTCTTGTTACTGGTAACCTTGAAGCAGGGATCATCCTTGGTGGTTCTCTTCAAATGATCGCCCTTGGTTGGGCTAACATCGGAGCTGCCGTAGCTCCTGACGCTGCTCTTGCTTCTGTTGCTGCTGCCATTATCATGGTTCTTGGTGGCGACTTTACTAAGACAGGTATCGGTGTTGCCCAAGCGGTTGCTATCCCTCTTGCAGTTGCTGGTCTATTCTTGACTATGATTGTCCGTACACTCTCTGTCGGATTGGTTCACACTGCTGATGCTTCTGCTAAAAAAGGTGACTTCAAAGCAGTTGAACGTGCTCACTTTGTCGCACTTCTTCTTCAAGGTCTTCGTATTGCAGTCCCTGCAGCACTCCTTCTAATGGTACCAACTGAAACAGTACAAAGCATTCTAAATGCTATGCCTGATTGGCTTAAAGATGGTATGGCTATCGGTGGTGGTATGGTTGTTGCCGTTGGTTACGCTATGGTTATCAACATGATGGCAACTCGTGAAGTATGGCCATTCTTCGCTATCGGTTTCGTGCTTGCTGCCGTGTCAGATATTACTCTAATCGGATTTGGTGCTATCGGTGTTGCTATCGCTCTTATCTACCTTCACCTTTCTAAAACTGGTGGAAACGGTGGCGGTGGAGCCGCAACTTCTAACGACCCAATCGGCGATATCCTAGAAGACTACTAAGATAAGAAAGGACTGAAAACATCATGACTGAAAAACTTCAATTAACTAAATCAGATCGTAAAAAAGTTTGGTGGCGTTCAACTTTCTTACAAGGTTCTTGGAACTATGAACGTATGCAAAACTTGGGTTGGGCTTACTCATTAATTCCAGCTCTTAAAAAACTCTACACTAAAAAAGAAGATCAAATCGCTGCTCTTGAACGCCATCTTGAGTTCTTCAACACTCACCCATACGTAGCCGCTCCAATCATGGGGGTTACTCTTGCACTTGAAGAAGAACGTGCTAACGGTGTTGAAATTGATGACGCTGCTATCCAAGGGGTTAAAATCGGTATGATGGGACCTCTTGCTGGTATCGGTGACCCAGTATTCTGGTTTACAGTACGCCCAATCCTTGGATCACTCGGTGCTTCACTTGCCCTTACTGGTAATATCTTAGGTCCAATCCTCTTCTTCGTTCTTTGGAACTTGATTCGTATGTCATTCTTGTGGTATACACAAGAGATTGGATACAAGGCTGGATCAGAAATCACTAAAGATATGTCTGGCGGTATCCTTCAAGACATCACTAAAGGAGCTTCTATCCTTGGTATGTTCATTCTTGCTGTCCTTGTTCAACGTTGGGTAAATATTAAATTTGCTTTCGATGTTGCCAAAGTTCAACTAGATGAAAAGGCTTATATCCATTGGGATAAATTGCCAGAAGGATCTAAAGGTATCCAAGAAGCATTCGCACAAGTAGGACAAGGATTGTCTCAAACACCTGAAAAAGTTACTACTTTCCAACAAAACTTGGATATGTTGATCCCTGGACTATCAGGACTACTCCTTACTCTCCTTTGCATGTACTTGCTTAAGAAAAAAGTATCTCCAATCACTATTATCCTTGCACTCTTCGCAGTGGGTATTGTGGCACATGTTCTTCACATCATGTAATCAAGCAACTTAAAAGGAATCAGGTTCTAAAATCTGATTCCTTTTTTCTATACTTTTATTCGGCCAAGGCACCCATTGGATCCCATGGTGCAAGGACGATTGGTTCTGCTTCATAGGCAGCTAGTTCTTCTGCTGTTAGTAATTCCTTACGAACAACAATTTGATAAGTGTATTCGTCCATCCAAGCATCTGAAGCAACAAAGTAACCATCTGTACCAACCTTGTCTCCCCATGAGTTTTCAACCTTCCACTTGGTTGACTTGCCATTTTCATCCAAATCCACACCTGTCAAGACCATGGCGTGGGTCATCAAGCTCTCACTGTAATCCAAACGTCCAGCCTTGTCTTGAGTGAGTTTAATGTCCATGCTTGATTCAAAGTCATAAACATCTGTCGCAAGGATCCCAGCTTTACGATTGCTGAGTTGACCGACATCTGATCCAAACCAAACAGTCTCACCTGCTTGCATTTGGGCAATCGCTAATTCTTTCAAGCGTTCCATCGGTACATTGATGTAACGAACCGCACGGCTACCAACCACATTCCCCAACATCTCAACTGTGTAAGATTTGCCGTAAGGCTTGTCAGCAGTTGGGGCATTGATAACAGAAACATAGTCCTCTAGAGGAAGATTGACATATTTCTTGTAAAACTCTTGTGGTGTGATGCCCTTTTCGCTTTGGTAGTTGTTATCCTTATCGCGATAAGCAAAGTCAAATTTACGTGGTGGAAGGCCTAGGGACATAGCAAGAAAATTAAAGATTTCTTGCAAGAGGTCTTCTTTCTTAGCTTGAACAGTCGCTTGGTCTGCACCAGAAGCGAGCAAGTCACGCAAGATTTGAGCATCTTGACGAAGCAATTTGTTGAGAATGGCATTTAGCTCACGACTACTGCTAGATGAAACAGATTCAGGGTAAACCGACTTAGGAACGACACCGTATTTCTCAAAGAGAGACACCACCATATCCCACTGACCTCCGTCTTGTTGTGGTGTTTGGAGTAGGAATTTAACCTTACGGCTGGTCAAGTCTTGGTCTGCAGTCGCAATGACTTGCTCCAAGAACCAGTTTGATTTCTCATACTTGTCCCAGAAGAAGGTGTGGGCCTGTGATAACTCAAAATTTTCCAATTTATATTGTGAAATGAGTTTGTGGCGGAAGGTGTTAAGAGCTGCAAACATCCAGCAACGACCAGACGCTTTCTGGTTGGTTACCTTGTCCTTAGTCAAATCCAATGAGAAAACAGGTGTATTGTTCACATGGCTTTGGCGACGCTCAAGGGCTGCAAAAATTCCGTTGTGGCTGGCAGCATTTTCAATCGCTTGGTATTTTACATTTGCTTCATAATTGGCAAATAGTTTATCAGTAAATGATTCTTGAATCGCGTTCATAGATTCCTCCTTTTATTCTACAGTCTATTATAACTCTTTTCACAAAGTAAGCAACTGAAAAACATAAAAGGCAGGGATATTCTGCCTCACCTTTTTCGAATATAAACAAAATTAAGCAATACTTGCACGGAGATCTTCTAATTCTTCCTTGGTCAAGCGACGCCATTCTCCTCTCTGCAAGTTCTCATCCAATACTAGCGTTCCCATAGTCAAACGTTGCAAGTCTACTACTTCCTTGCCACAGTAGCCCACCATACGCTTGACCTGATGAAACTTCCCTTCTGCAATGGTCACACGGATTTGGCTTTGATGCTTTTCTGAATCTATGGTCACAAGCTCCAGTTTAGCAGGCTGACAAGTAAAGTCTTTAAGAGGAATTCCCTTGGCAAATGTCTCCACATCTCCTTGGGTCATGATTCCCTTGACTTGTGCCTGATAAGTCTTGTCCACATGACGCTTGGGCGAAAGAAGAGCATGAGCAAGTTGACCATCATTGGTCAAGAGTAGAAGACCATGTGTATCAATATCCAAGCGTCCTACTGGGAAAACTTCCTTGCTCCGAGCAATATCATCCAGCAAGTCCAGAACGGTTCTGTGCTTGGAATCCTCAGTCGCTGAAATAACCCCTTGGGGCTTGTTCATCATGTAGTAGGCAAACTCTTCATACTCCAACACTTGCCCATCAAAGCAAATCTCATCTCTTTCTTCATCAATCTGCAATTTAGCTGACTTTTCTTTTTTACCATTTACCGTCACGCGCCCAGCCTTGAGCATGTTTTTGACCTCAGTCCGGCTCCCCACAGCGCAGGCAACTAAAAATTTATCCAATCTCATAGAACTATTATATCATACTCAAAAGGAGGCTGGTACAATGACCAACCTCCTTTTCGTTTTATACTCTTCAAAAATCTCTTCAAACCGCGTCAACGTCGCCTTGCCGTATATATGTTACTGACTTCGTCAGTTCTATCTGCAACCTCAAAACAGTGTTTTGAGCTGACTTCGTCAGTTCTATCTACAACCTCAAAGCAGTGCTTTGAGCAACCTGCGGCTAGTTTCCTAGTTTGCTCTTTGATTTTCATTGAGTATCAGATTTAAGAAATTAACTTCCTCGTCTCCAGAAAATCGCTAAGACAATCATGGAACCTAGTACTGCCGGAATAATGGCAGTTCCTGCTATTATCGGTCCCCAAGTCCCAAAAAGCAAATGGCCTATAAAGGCACCAATCCATCCGAGAAACATTTTCCCAAAACATCCCATTCGCTCTCCACGATTGGTCAGAGTACCTGCTAAAAATCCCACTAGGAGACCAACGAACATACTTCCTATCATTTTGACTCCTTAATTTGCCCAATCTCCGTTACGGAAGAGTGGTACACGTGTCCCATCCTCACGGATACCATCGATATCCATTTGACTAGACCCAATCATAAAGTCCACGTGAACATCTGAACGGTTAAGCCCCGCAGCTTCAAGCTCCTCTTCGCTCATCTCCGCTCCACCAACAACGCTAGTTGCATAGGCTGCACCGATAGCCAAGTGATTTGACGCATTTTCATCGAAAAGGGTGTTAAAGAAGGTAATGCCTGACTGGGAAATTGGGCTTGGATCTGGTACCAAGGCACATTCACCCAAGGCACGCGCACCCGCATTTTCAAAGACAAGGTCTTTCATGACCTGATCACCCTTCTCAGCTGAAATATCCACGATTTGTCCATCCTTGAAGGTTACTTTAATTCCTTCGATGATATTTCCATTATAGCTAAGCGGTTTTGTAGAAGTGACATAACCATCTGCACGACGGAAGTCAGGCGCTGTGAAGACTTCCTCTGTCGGCATATTTGGCAAGAATCCTTCGCCCTGTGCATTGATAGCACCAGCTGATTCCCAAACGTGATTCTTCGGCAAGCCAAGGGTCAAATCGGTCCCTGGCGCTGTGTAGTGAAGGGCTGAAAATTGCTCTTTATTAAGCATATCGGCCTTGCTCTTGAGGATAGCTGCATGCTCTTCCCAAGCCTTAACAGGATCTGCTTCATAGACACGGCAAGTTTTGAAAATTTGGTCCCAAAGGAGATCGACTGCTTCTTCGTCGCTCGCAGCATTTGGAAAGACTTTCTTAGCCCACTCAAGTCCAGCAGCTGCTGCTACAGTCCAGCTAACCTTGTTGGATTGAGTTGCGATGCGCATTGGCTTCAT
The DNA here is from genome assembly GCF_041432345.1 of Streptococcus sp. 27098_8_103. Lineage (GTDB taxonomy): Bacteria > Bacillota > Bacilli > Lactobacillales > Streptococcaceae > Streptococcus > Streptococcus mitis_BV. The sequence goes on along the minus strand of NZ_JAPVZK010000028.1, from coordinate 9,169 downwards.
CGCAAGTCCCATAGCTTTAGCAGAAGCTGATAGCTTGTCAGCATCCACTCCGTTCAAGGCACCTGGATCAGATGAACGAACCCCAAGACGGCTAGCCTTGTTTTCCAAAAGATAGTTCATCTCAGCAATCTTGTATTCTGGCACATTGTCCAAACGCTCCATCGGTGCGTGGAGGAATTTCTCACGGTTGATGACATCATCTGTCCACTGAACGATTACCTCATGTGCACCCAAAGCATAAGCTTCTTTGACGATTAAGTGAGCCAACTCCCGTTGCTCCACATCGATTGAGAGAGCCAAAGTGTGACCAGGCTGTACGTTAATTCCGTTCGCAACCAACAATTTCGCATATTTTTCTAGATTTTTTTTAAAATTTGGTAAAACCATTCTATTTTTCCTTTTCTATTTTTCTTTAAACAGGGACAGCAGACTAACTGCTGCTACCGTACCGCAAATTAAAGTTGTTGATTTCAAAATTGTATCCGAATCCAGTTCCAGCTGATAATCAAAAACTTTTTGGTTCGGCTTATCTTCCGCAAAAATTCTTAGTTTCATGAGAACCCCCTTAAAATTTATTAAAACAAATCACTATGACTGCCTGTCCTAAGCAAGTTTATAATCAATTCTTCCTTGTCTACTTTATAAACCAAAAGCCAATCTGGCTGGATATGGCATTCACGAACCCCTTGAAAATGCTTGGATGCCGTCAATTGATGATCACGATATCTAGCAGGAAGTTCTTTTTCTTGAACAAGAAAATTTAAAACTTCTTCTAATAATTCTGCTTTCAAACCACGCTTCATAGCCAACTTAAAATCTTTTTTAAACTGTTTATGATAACGAATCTTAAGCACGCAAATCCTCCATCAAGTCAGAGACTGATTCAAAGGATTGGCTCATATTACGATTCTGGTCTAAATCCGTTAATACCTCAAGCAACTTCCGACTCTCGTCTAGTCTAACATCGAAAGGTAAACCCTGATATTGAATAGCTTGACGAAGGAAAATATTGATGGCAGTCGTCATATCCATCCCCAGATTATTAAACACCTGTTGGGCCTGCTCCTTTACCTCACTATCCAAACGGATGCTCATACTCGTCTTTGACATACTCTCACCCTCTTTCTATAGACTATTTTAACAAAAAAGAAAGCTAATGTAAATCTATTGGATATACATTAGCCTATTTGGATAGATGATTAAACAATTTTTTTAAAACAACTCATCAAACAAACTCAACTGGTTATCCTCTGGCATATTGCCCAGAATCCCCATTTCATCCATCTTTTCAACCAAGGTTGAGGAAAGTCCACCACGCTTGCGTAGTTCTGTTTTAGAGAGGAATTCTCCCTCTTCACGCGCTCGCACCAACTGCTTAGCAACGTTCTCTCCCAGACCATCCATAGCGACAAATGGTGGAATCAGTGTATCTCCGTCAATGATGAATTCAGTCGCATCACTACGGTAAAGGTCTAACTTCCCAAACTTGAAACCACGTTCCCACATTTCATTAACAATCTCAAGAGTTGTATAGAGGTCAATCTCCACATTAGAGGCTTCATTGTTCTTCCGTTTTTCAGCGATTTCTTCCATTCTACGCTTGATGGCATCCAATCCCGCCCCCATGGTTTTGATATCAAAAGCCTTAGCACGGATTGAGAAGTAAGCACAGTAGTAATAAATAGGATGGTGAACCTTGAAGTAAGCTACACGCAAGGCCATCATAACGTAGGCTGCCGCGTGGGCTTTCGGGAACATGTACTTAATTTTCCCACAGGACTCGATATACCACTCTGGCACCTTATTAGCTTTCATGGCTTCGATGTAACCATTGCGTTCTTCTTCAGAAATCTTTAGCCACAAGCCCTTACGTACCCGTTCCATAATGGTAAAGGCCAGCTTAGGTTCCAGACCCGCATGCATGAGGTAAACCATGATGTCGTCCCGACAACCGATAACAGTCGATAGGTCTGCTATTCCTTGCTTAATCAGATCTTGAGCATTGCCCAGCCAAACGTCGGTACCATGGGACAGACCTGAGAGCTGAAGCAACTCCGCAAAAGTCGTCGGATGCGTCTCATCTACCATCCCACGTACAAAGTTGGTTCCAAATTCTGGAATCCCCAACATCCCCGTAGGCGTTCCAATTTGTTCAGGTGTTACCCCAAGCACATCCGTCCCAGAAAAGAGAGCCATCACGCCTTCGTCATCCATAGGAATTTCATTGGGATCAATACCAGACAAGTCCTGAAGTTTTCGAATCATAGTCGGATCATCATGTCCCAGTACATCGAGTTTGAGGACGTTCTCATCGATATCATGGAAGTTAAAGTGAGTGGTCTGCCATTCAGCCGTCACATCATCTGCTGGATACTGGACAGGCGTAAAGTCGTAGACATCCATGTAGTTCGGAATAACAACGATTCCCCCTGGGTGTTGGCCTGTTGTCCGCTTAACACCAGCTGCACCTTGAGCGAGGCGTTCTACCTCTGCATCACGATAAAACTTGCCATAATCTCGCTCGTAACCCTTGACAAAACCATAAGCGGTCTTGGCAGCCACCGTACCAACCGTTCCTGCACGGAAGGCATATTCCTCACCAAAGATATCACGCACATCCAAATGGGCACTAGGTTGGTCTTCTCCCGAAAAGTTCAAGTCAATATCGGGAACCTTGTCTCCATCAAAACCAAGGAAGGTTTCAAACGGGATATCCTGTCCGTTTTTGCTGAGTTTGTGACCACATTTAGGACAGTCCTTATTGGGCATATCAAAACCTGAACCGTAAGAACCATCAGTGATAAACTCACTGTACTGACACTGACCACAGACATAGTGAGGAGAGAGCGGATTGACCTCTGTAATTCCAATCATGGTCGCAACGAAACTAGATCCGACTGATCCACGAGAACCCACCAAGTAACCCCGTTCATTGGAACGTTGCACCAACATCTGGGAAGCCAGATAAATCACGGCAAATCCATTCCCCAGAATAGACGTTAATTCTTTTTCAATCCGCAAATCAACAATATCTGGCAGCGGATTTCCATAAATCTCAAAAGCTTTCTTGTAGGTCAATTCAGCGACCGTCTCTTCAGCCTTGTCGATGAAAGGCGTATACAAGTCACCCTTAACAACCTCAACAGGCTCAAAGATTTCTGCCAAGGCATTGGGATTTTCAATTACCAATTTGCGAGCCAATTCCTCTCCCAAGAAGGCAAATTCATCCAACATCTCATTGGTCGTTCTAAAATGGGCTTTTGGCAGAGGAGCTGGTTGGGCATGTTCACCGTGACCAATAGTTCGGTTAATCATCGCCCCCTGTCCCAAACTACGGACAATAATTTCACGGTAAATTTCTTCTTCTGGTTCAATATAGTGGACATTCCCCGTAGCCAGAACAGGCTTACCAAGACGGTCTCCCACCTCTATCAAACTCTTGATAATGGTCTGGAGTTCTTCCATATCCTTGACCTGCTCCTTAGCAATCAGTGGCGCATAGATAGCTGGTGGCATGACCTCGATAAAGTCATAGTACTTGGCCACCTCAACCGCCGCATCTACACCTTGGGAAACGACTGCGTCAAAAACTTCACCTTCAGAGCAAGCTGATCCTAAAATCAATCCCTCCCTATGGGCATCTAGAACCGTTCTCGGAATCCGCGGCACTCCTTCAAAGTACTTGGTATTAGACAAAGAAACCAGCTTAAAGATATTTTTTAGCCCTACTTGATTCTTGACATAAATGGTCGCATGCTTGATTCGAGCTTTTTTATAAGAATCTGGACTAATCAAATCAATATTAAGTCTAGCTAGATCGGTCACACCATGTTTTTCTGCTACTTCTTTGATAAAAATAAAGAGCAGACGACCAGTAGCTTCCGCATCGTAATTGGCCATGTGGTGATGTTCTAAGGCCACACCAAAACGCTTGGTCAACGGTCCCAGACCATGACGTTTATACTCAGGATAGAGGTTTCTAGCAAACTCCAGCGTATCAATAACTGGCTGAATAATCTTTGGCAGACCATGACGCTCATAATTGGCATTCATAAAACCAACGTCAAAGGTCGCATTGTGGGCAACTAGAACCGTATCCTTGCAAAATTCTTGGAATTCTTTCAAAACTTGTTCTAGTGGTTTGGTATTTTTGACATGGTCATCTGTAATTCCAGTCAACTCAGTCGTAAAAGCTGACAAGGGATGTCCAGGATTGATAAATTCATCAAATTCAGCAATGACATTCCCCTTGTACATCTTAGAGGCCGCAACTTGAATCAAGTCATTATAGATAGCTGAAAGTCCTGTCGTTTCCACGTCAAAGACCACGTAAGTCGCTTCCGACAGATCCATCTCCACTTCGTTATAGACGATAGGGACACGGTCCTCCACGATATTGGCTTCCATTCCATAGATTAGCTGGATTCCCGCTTTCTTAGCCGCCTTATAGCCATGTGGGAAGGATTGTACATTCCCATGGTCCGTGATAGCAACTGCCTTGTGTCCCCACTTAGCAGCTGTTGCAACGATTTCTTCTACTTCAGGAAGAGCATCCATGGTCGACATGTTAGTATGAGCATGAAACTCAACTCGACGCTCACCTTCTGGCATCAAATCCTTCCGCTCATAATGTACAACTTCCTGCACATCCTGCACGTTCATAGTCAAATCGCGTGTGAAGTTATTCATCTCCACATTCCCACGAACTCGGAGCCAAGAATTTTTCTTAATTAGATCAAACTTCTGAGCCTCTTCCTCGTTCTTAACCCACTTTTGCATCGAAAAACTTGAAGTGTAGTCCGTCATTTTAAAGTTGATCAAAACACGCCCTGTTCTGGTCACTTTTTGCTCCACATCAAAAACAACCCCTTCAAAGACCAGACGATTTTCCTCAGTCGTCACTTCGATCATAGGAGTAATCTCCACCTTGTCCAGCTTTGGCTTAGCCGCAGCCTTTTTGGCCTGAAAATCAAAGGCTGGTTTCTCTTCCGCTGGAGGTGTCGCCATCTGTTCCAGTTGTTCCATAGCACGAAGCGCTTCCTCATTGGCAGCTTGGACAATTTGCTCATTTTCAGCATGAAAGGCCTCTTCCTGCTCCTGGGTTAGGATATCATTCTTCTCGACTTGACAGTTAAAAGTTGGAAAACCAAACTTTTCAAGTTGTTTGGCTAAATTAGGAAGATGATTCTTCTTAAAATGTTCCTTATCAATCGCCTCGGAACCTTCAATAAAGAGCTGATTCCCTTCAGCACGAACTCGCAAATGTTGATAAAGAGACTTAAATCCTTGACTAGAACATGGCCCTTCAGAAAAAGCCTCTCTGTAATAGGCCTGCAAGAGTTGATTTGAAAATTCTTGAGACAGAGCCTTGATTTCGAAAACAGCTTTATTCCCTGTCTTAGAAAATTCCTCGCTCAAGCCTTTCTTTAATTCTAAAAAAATTTCAATCGGTAAAATATTAGAAAATACGAAATGAAACTCCCATACCTTACTAATTTTATGAACCACAACTCGCTCAATATCAGCCTGTGCTAAAGCAGGAGCCTGTCTCATTTCATCAGGCATCCCCAATTGATTCATCAAAATTTCAAAACTATTTGACATTCATTTTCCTCACATTATTCTTCTACTATTTTACCATATTTAGAGGTATTTTCTAAAGACAAAAGGAAGCCACTAAGTGACTTCCTTCTAGAGTGAGAACTGATTAGTCTTCACCTTTGTTTTTCTTAATGATTTCTTCTTGTACTGACTTAGGTACATCTTCGTAGTGGTCAAATACCATCATGAATGTACCACGTCCTTGAGATGCAGAACGAAGAACTGTTGCGTAACCGAACATTTCAGCAAGTGGAACGTAAGCACGAACGATTTGGCTGTTACCATGTGCTTCCATACCATCTACACGTCCACGACGAGCAGTTACGTGCCCCATAACATCACCAAGGTTTTCTTCTGGAACAGTGATTGTTACAAGCATCATTGGCTCAAGGATAGCTGGTTGTGCTGATTTAGCAGCTTCTTTAAGTGCAAGTGAAGCCGCGATCTTGAAGGCAGTTTCAGATGAGTCGACATCGTGGTATGAACCATCGTAAAGCTTAGCTTTAACGTCAACCATTGGGTAACCTGCAAGAACACCGTTAGCCATAGATTCTACCAAACCTTTTTCAACCGCTGGGATAAATTCACGAGGAACCACACCACCGACGATTGCGTTTTCGAATTCGAATCCTTTACCTTCTTCGTTTGGAGTAAATTCAATCCATACATCACCGAATTGACCTTTACCACCAGACTGACGTTTGAAGAATCCACGTGCTTGAGTAGAAGCGCGGAATGTTTCACGGTAAGATACTTGAGGAGCACCTACGTTCGCTTCAACTTTGAACTCACGACGCATACGGTCAACAAGGACGTCAAGGTGAAGCTCACCCATACCTGAGATAACTGTTTCACCAGTTTCAACGTTTGTTTCAACGCGGAATGTTGGATCTTCTTCAGCCAATTTTTGAAGAGCGATACCCATCTTGTCTTGGTCAGCTTTAGATTTAGGCTCAACCATCAATTGGATAACTGGTTCTGGAACGTTGATTGATTCAAGGATGATTTTAGCTTTTTCATCTGTCAATGAGTCACCAGTTGTAGTATCTTTCAAACCAACAGCAGCAGCGATATCACCTGAGTAAACAGTGTCAATTTCTTGACGGCTGTTAGCGTGCATTTGAAGGATACGTCCGATACGTTCACGTTTACCTTTAGAAGTGTTCAATACGTATGAACCTGATTGAAGAACACCTGAGTAAACACGGAAGAATGTCAAACGACCTACGAATGGGTCAGTCATGATCTTGAAGGCAAGAGCTGCAAATGGCTCTTCGTCAGATGCTGGACGAGTTTCTTCTTCATCTGTATCTGGATTAATACCTTTGATTGCTGGGATGTCAAGTGGGCTTGGAAGGTAGTCGATAACCGCATCAAGCATCAATTGAACACCTTTATTCTTGAAGGCAGAACCACACAATACTGGGAAGAATTCAACGTTGATAGTCGCTTTACGGATACCAGCTTTCAATTCTTCGTTAGTGATTTCTTCACCTTCGAGGTATTTCATCATCAATTCTTCGTCAGTTTCAGCAACTGCTTCGATCAATTTTTCACGGTATTCTTGAGCTTGGTCAAGGTATTCAGCTGGGATGTCTTCTTCAAGGATATCTGTACCAAGGTCGTTAGTATAGATTTCAGCTTTCATCTTGATCAAGTCGATGATACCACGGAAGTCATCTTCAGAACCGATTGGCAATTGGATTGGGTGTGCGTTTGCTTGAAGACGATCGTGAAGTGTGCTTACAGAGTAAAGGAAGTCAGCACCGATTTTGTCCATTTTGTTGGCAAATACGATACGTGGAACTCCATACTCAGTTGCTTGACGCCAAACTGTTTCAGTTTGAGGCTCAACACCTGATTGTGAGTCAAGAACGGTAACCGCACCATCCAATACACGAAGAGAACGTTGTACTTCGATTGTGAAGTCCACGTGTCCTGGTGTGTCGATGATGTTTACGCGGTGGTTGTTCCATTGAGCTGTTGTCGCAGCAGATGTGATAGTGATACCACGCTCTTGCTCTTGCTCCATCCAGTCCATTTGTGACGCACCTTCGTGAGTTTCACCGATTTTGTGGATTTTACCAGTGTAGTAAAGAATACGCTCAGTAGTTGTTGTTTTACCAGCATCGACGTGAGCCATGATACCGATATTACGAGTTTTTTCAAGTGAAAATTCGCGTGCCATGAGGTTTGTTTCTCCTATTTATTTTTGATTTCTATTCTATTATAACATGATTTTAATAAAAACGGATAGGCAGGACCTACCCGTTCTCAATCTTTTCATGCTATTGTTGGTTTCAACTTGTAGATTTACAAGTTGAATTGAACTCGGGCTAAAGTTAATTAGCCGATTTGAGCCAGAACGGGATGCTGTGTGAAAAAGATAAACTTCCTTGTATTCGTCGAATACTGCGTCAGTTTCCTATTTTCACCTTGCATCCTTATCGTTCCTAGCATCATGATTTTACCAACGGAAGTGTGCGAATGCACGGTTAGCTTCAGCCATACGGTGAGTGTCTTCACGTTTCTTAACAGCTGCACCAGTGTTGTTAGCAGCATCCAAGATTTCTTTTGCAAGACGATCTTGCATTGTGTGTTCACCACGAAGACGAGCGATTGTTACCAACCAACGAAGTCCAAGTGTTGTACGACGTTCTGGACGAACTTCAACTGGGACTTGGTAGTTAGAACCACCAACACGACGTGCACGTACTTCAAGTACAGGCATGATGTTTTCCATAGCTGTTTCAAACACTTCAAGTGCATCGTTTCCAGTAGCTTCTTTGATTTGCTCAAAGGCACCGTAAACGATTGAAGCAGCTGTACCACGTTTACCATCAAGCATAACGCGGTTGATAAGACGAGTAACTAGTTGTGAATTGTAAAGCGGATCTGGCAATACGTCACGTTTTGGAGCTCTATTTTTACGACTCATTTCTCTTTATCCCCTTTCCTTATGCTTTTGGACGTTTAGTACCGTATTTAGAACGGCCTTGTTTACGATCGTTAACACCTGCAGTATCAAGTGCACCACGGACGATATGGTAACGTACCCCTGGAAGGTCTTTTACACGTCCACCACGAAGAAGAACCACGCTGTGCTCTTGCAAGTTGTGTCCGATACCTGGGATGTAGGCAGTAACTTCGATAAGGTTGCTCAAACGTACACGAGCGAATTTACGAAGGGCTGAGTTAGGTTTTTTAGGTGTCATTGTTCCAACACGAGTTGCAACACCACGTTTTTGTGGTGAAGAAACGTTTGTTTGAACTTTTTTATGACTGTTGTAACCAACGTTCAAAGCTGGTGATTTAGATTTTTCTACTTTTGATTTACGCGGTTTGCGAACCAATTGGTTAATTGTAGGCATCTACATTCTCCTGTGTTTTTTTATTTTTGGTGATGATACACTTGGTGACAGCTATCATCTGTGTGTACTTTTGCAACATTTGTCAGCACGTCCCTGTACACTCTTGAGAGACCAAAAGTAAAAAGTACCGTCTATTATTGTAACAAAATTTTCCATTGGTTGTCAAGATATTTTTCTTTTTTATTGTTAATTTTAGC
>NZ_JAPVZK010000027.1:0-26192 GCF_041432345.1 Streptococcus sp. 27098_8_103 | reverse complement strand
TTATTTGTTAAATTGTCAGAAAATTTATTGACAGATTAAAGAAATCGTGTTACAGTAATATCCGCGGGTATCTTTCGATACCAAATCTATTTGAAAGGACGGGGTATGAAACTTTCTCATTATTTAATTGGCTTACTTCTACTCCTAGTCTTTCTCTCTATTAGCATTGGGACCAGTGATTTTTCATGGGGAAAACTCTTTGCTCTGGATCATGAAACTTGGCTTCTCTTTCAAGAGTCCCGTCTTCCAAGAACCATCAGTATTCTCCTGACGGCCTCTAGTATGAGTATGGCAGGACTCCTCATGCAGACTATTACCCAAAATCAGTTTGCTGCTCCAAGTACAGTTGGGACCACTGAAGCTGCCAAACTGGGAATGGTATTGAGCCTCTTTGTCTTTCCGTCGGCTAGTCTGACCCAAAAGATGCTCTTCGCTTTTATTTCATCCATCGTATTCACCCTCTTCTTCCTAGCCTTTATGACTATTTTTTCTATAAAGGAAAGGTGGATGTTGCCTCTGATTGGGATCATCTATAGCGGGATTATCGGTTCTGTGACAGAAGTTATCGCCTATCGTTTCAATCTGGTTCAGAGTATGACTGCCTGGACCCAGGGCTCCTTCTCCATGATTCAGACTCATCAGTATGAATGGCTTTTCTTAGGCCTCATTATCCTGATAGCCGTTTGGAAATTATCCCAAACTTTTACCATCATGAATCTAGGGAAAGAAACCAGCGAGAGTTTGGGGATTTCCTACTCCCTACTTGAAAAACTGGCCCTCTTTCTGGTGGCGCTAACGACTAGTGTCACCATGATTACCGTGGGTGGCTTACCTTTCCTCGGAGTTATTGTTCCCAATCTTGTTCGCAAGCGCTATGGAGATAATCTAAGCCAGACCAAACTCATCGTCGCACTAGTCGGTGCCAATCTAGTTCTGGCCTGCGACATCCTATCCCGAGTTCTGATTCGGCCCTATGAGCTGTCTGTCAGTCTTCTACTAGGAATCATTGGTAGCCTCGTCTTTATCCTACTTCTATGGAGAGGGGGACGAAAAGATGCAGTTTAAAAGCAAACATACCAAACTCTTCTGCCTTCTCATTATTCTCGCCATCGGAGCTTGCCTTCTCTACTTTTGGCCCATTACTCACCTGTCCACCTTCGCTTGGAAGCTACGTTCCCAAAAGATCATCGTTTATCTCTTGGTAGCCATCGCGACTGGGATTTCGACCATTAGTTTTCAAACCCTGACGGAAAATCGCTTCCTGACGCCAAGCATTTTGGGAATAGAATCCTTCTACGTCCTACTACAAACCCTACTACTGGTTTTTGAAAGTAAGTTTCTTCAACTTGGTAAGTCTCCTATTTTAGAATTCCTAGTCTTACTTCTACTTCAATCCCTCTTCTTTCTCACCTTGCAAGGCTACTTGAAGACACTGATGAAGCAAGACCTTGTCTTCGTCCTGCTAATCTGTCTAGCTCTCGGAAGTCTCTTTCGAAATATCAGTACCTTCCTCCAAGTCCTGATGGATCCAAATGAATACGATAAACTGCAAAACAGTCTCTTTGCTTCCTTTCAACATCTCAACACTTCCATCCTAGCCATCGGTTCTCTAATCATCCTCGCTTTGACAATCTTTTTCTTTCGAAAAGCAGTCATTCTGGATGTCTTGCACCTGCAAAGAGAAACGGCTCAAATATTGGGGCTCGATGTTGAAAAAGAACAGAGAGAACTCCTCTGGGGTATCGTGCTTTTGACCTCAACAGCAACTGCCCTGGTAGGACCTATGGCCTTCTTCGGCTTTATGCTAGCCAACCTCACCTACTTAATCGTCAAAGACTATCGGCACAAGTTACTCTTTATCGTAGCCATTCTGGTTGGATTTATCAGTTTGACCTTGGGGCAGGCCCTGATTGAACGAGTCTTTGCACTAGAAATTCGCATCAGCATGATCATCGAGAGCGTGGGTGGCTTCTTATTCTTTATCTTACTTTATAGGAGGGCGCGTCGGTGAAACTGAAAAACATTGACAAATCCATTCAAAAACAGGATATTTTGCAAGGCATTTCGCTTGAAGTCAGTCCTCAGAAACTGACAGCCTTCATTGGTCCAAATGGTGCTGGAAAATCGACTCTCCTCTCCATCATGAGCAGACTGACCAAGAAAGATCAGGGAATTCTCAGTATCAAAGGCCGTGAAATCGAGAGTTGGAATTCGCAAGAACTGGCTCAAGAACTGACTATCCTAAAGCAGAAAATCAATTACCAAGCCAAATTGACGGTGGAAGAACTGGTCAGTTTTGGACGTTTTCCCTACAGCCGAGGTCGACTGAGACCAGAAGATTGGGAAAAAATCCGAGAAACTCTGGACTATCTGGAACTGACCAACTTAAAAGACCGCTACATCGATAGCCTGTCTGGAGGCCAGCTCCAACGGGTCTTTATCGCTATGGTACTGGCCCAGGATACAGACTTTATCTTGCTAGACGAACCACTCAACAATCTCGATATCAAGCAAAGCGTCAGCATGATGCAGATTCTCAAGCGACTGGTGGAGGAACTCGGCAAGACCATTATCATCGTTCTCCACGATATCAACATTGCCAGCCAGTATGCAGATGAAATTGTCGCCTTCAAGGACGGCCAAGTCTTTCGCAAGGGAACCACAAATCAGATCATGCAGGCTGACCTGCTCAGTCAACTTTATGAGATTCCCATCACGCTGGCTGATATCAATGGCAAAAAGATCTGTATCTATAGCTAGTAACATAGAAGCTCAAGTTAGAGAACCTTCAGTCTCTTAGTCAATAAGACCAAGAGACTCCCTAAATCGTTATCACATTTTAAAAAGGAGAAATCATGAAAACATCCCTTAAATTTTATTTCACTGCCCTAGCAGCCAGCTTCTTGCTCCTACTTGGTGCATGTAGTACAAACTCAAACTCAAGTACCAGCCAGTCGGAGTCAAGTAGCTCTGCTCCAACAGAGGTAACCATTAAAAATTCACTAGGTGTAGTCACACTTTCAAAAGTCCCTGAAAAGATTGTGACCTTTGACCTCGGTGCTGCGGATACTATTCGCGCTTTAGGTTTTGAAAAGAATATCGTCGGAATGCCTACAAAAACTGTTCCGACTTATCTTAAAGACCTAGCTGGAAAAGTTAAAAATGTTGGTTCTATGGTTGAGCCAGACCTAGAAGCCCTTGCTGCTCTTGAACCAGACCTAATTATCGCTTCACCACGTACCCAAAAATTCGTAGATAAGTTCAACGAAATCGCTCCGACTATTCTCTTCCAAGCAAGCAAGGACGACTACTGGACTTCAACTAAGGCCAACATTGAGTCCTTAGCAAGTGCCTTTGGTGAAACTGGTACACAGAAAGCCAAGGAAGAATTGGCCAAGCTAGACAAGAACATCCAAGAAGTCGCTACTAAAAATGAAAGCTCTGACAAAAAAGCCCTCGCCATCCTCCTCAATGAAGGAAAAATGGCTGCCTTTGGTGCCCAATCTCGTTTTTCTTTCTTGTATCAAACCTTGAAATTCAAGCCAACTGATACTCAATTTGAAGATTCTCGCCACGGACAAGAAGTCAGCTTTGAAAGTGTCAAAGAAATCAATCCTGACATTCTCTTTGTCATCAACCGTACCCTTGCCATCGGTGGGGACAACTCTAGCAACGACGGCGTCCTAGAAAATGCCCTCATCGCTGAAACACCTGCCGCTAAAAACGGTAAGATTATCCAACTCACACCAGACCTATGGTACCTAAGCGGAGGCGGACTTGAATCAACCAAACTCATGATTGAAGACGCACAAAAAGGCTTGAAATAAGCAACTTCAAACTCATACTCTTCGAAAATCAAATTCAAACCACGTCAACGTCGCCTTGCCGTACTCAAGTACAGCCTGCGGCTAGTTTCCTAGTTTGCTCTTTGATTTTCATTGAGTATCAACTAACATCTTTACATGATAAAACGCATCCGATCAGAATCACTCAAAGCTGATAGGATGCGTTTTTATCATTTCACTAAAATACTTTTACCCAGCCTCATTTTTCTTCTTGATTCCGTTTGAGTGAAAAGTGGTCTGGGACGGGGTCCTTACCTGTTTTCGACCAGGGATGGCAACGTAAAATCCGAGCCAAGCCCATCAAAACACCCTTGAAGCCATGTTTTTCAATAGCCTGAATCATATAGTTGGAACAAGTCGGCTCAAAGCGACAAGAGGGTGGAAAGGCTGGCGAGATAAAACGTTGGTAAAAGCGCACAGGCGCTATTAAAATTCGTTTCATTATTTCTTGGTTACAGCCATGGTGTGTAGTTGGCTGATTTCTTTTTTATTAAGACGACGGGATTCTCCTGGACGGAGTCCTGTCAAGTCTAGATGTCCGAAACGGGTCCGAGACAACTTGTCCACTTGGAGACCGACAGCTTCAAACATCTTTTTAACCTGGTGGTTACGCCCTTCATGGATAGTCAACTGCACCACAGAGCGGTTTTTGACTGGGTCCACTTTGAGAATTTCATAGACAGCCGGCTTGGTTTTCTTACCATCAATCTCAAGTCCACGGGTCAAGGGGCGGAGATTATCCTTATTGGCCACACCTTTAACACGCGCGACATAAACCTTATCAATCTCATTACGAGGGTGAATCATCTCATCCGTAAAATCCCCATCATTGGTCAAAATCAAGACTCCTGATGTATCCCAGTCCAAACGACCTACAGGGTAGATGCGCTCCTTCACGTTGGGCAAGAGGTCGACAACCGTCTTACGCCCCTTGTCATCTGTCACACTGGAAATGACACCGCGTGGTTTGTTAAGCAGATAATAGACCTTTTCTTCGTTGTAGATAGGTTGACCTTCAACTTCAACCTTGTCGCCTGACTTGATGGTCGTTGCTAGTTCACGTACCACCAGGCCGTTAACCGTCACCAAGCCTTGCTTAATCAGCTCTTCTGCTTTTCTCCTACTGGCCACACCTGCGTGGGCAATATACTTATTGATTCTCATCTTCTTCTATCCTTTCACCAAATAATTGGCTTTCTTGGGCTTGAATCTCAAGCTCATCAATCACTGGTAATTCTTCTAAATGGTTTATCCCCATGTAATCTAGGAAATAATCTGTAGTCACATAGAGGTTGGGGCGACCCAACACTTCTTTTTTCCCGTCTTCTCGTATCAAGTCAAAGGCCTGCAACTTTGCCAAGGCCCCACTCGAGTTGACCCCACGGATGGTATCAATCTCTATCCGTGTGATGGGCTGTTTGTAGGCAATGATAGACAAGGTCTCAAGGGCAGCCCGAGACAAACTCTGGTTGATAGGTGCCTTGGAATATTCCTTTAAAATCTCTGCAAATTGAGGCTTGGTCACCAATCTATAAGCGCCCCCTGTCTCAATCAGAGCCAAACTGGAATCTGGGTCCTTTTCATACTTCTGGGCTAATTTTTCTAAACTCTGTTGGATGCCTGTCGGTGGCAGAGAGAGGAGTTCAGCTAACTGGCGGACTCTAATCCCATCTTCACCCGCTACAAACAAGAGCGCTTCTATTTTTGCTAAAGTACTCATCTTTCCTCTCTATCAAGTCTAGCTTTGGGTCACTTGACTTTCTTCCTTCTTTTCCATGAGATAGATATCTCCGAAATTCTCCTCTTGCACGAGGATCAGCTCCTGGGTTTTGATTAACTCTAGAGTTGCCAAAAAGAGGGTGATGACCTCTTGGAGATTCTGGGCTTCCTTGAACAAATCCTGCAAGCGCAATTGATCTCGTCCAATCAAGGACTCTTTCACGATAATCATCATGTCCTCAATCTTATACTCATCCCGCAAGATAGTCGTGTGATTCTGTGCAAACTCCTCTTTTTTCTTGGCTAGGATATTTGAAAAAGCCAAAAAGAGGTCAATGGTCGTCTTGTCATGCACAAGATCCGCATCTTCGTAAATCAACTCTGTTGGCGCTTTGGAATAGTGCTGGGCCCGTTCTTGGTGCTTGGCTTCCAAGTGCTCACCCAAGAGCTTAAACTTACGGTATTCTTCAATTTGAGAGAGAAGATCCTGCTCTAGGTCATCCTCCAAGTCAGTCACTTCTGCTACCTTTGGAAGGAGTTTGCGGCTCTTGATCAGCATGAGCTGACTGGCCATAACCATGTACTCGCCCGTCACTTCCAGACGCATGGCCTGCAGGGTTGAAACATAGGCTAGATACTGTTCAATGACTTCCGTAATGGGCACATCATAGATATCCATCTGGTACTTAGAAACCAGGTGCAAAAGCAAGTCCAGTGGGCCTTCAAAATCTTTTAATTTAATATCCATTATCTATATTTTTCTAAGGTCAGGACTGTTTTTAATCCTAATTTTTTTGCAATTTCGTACAAATCGACCTTGTTTTCAATTTGTCTTAGAATGAACTGTTCCCGCAAGGCTTGGGCTGATAAGGCTGGAAAACCTTTCTCCTTGACAAAGGATTCTAGCTGACGAAAGGCCCACTGACGAGAATAGGATTTCCCTCCCCTTTCAAAGAGATAGGTCTGGCCCATCAAAGGTTCCAACTCTGAAAGCAAGGTCGTGGGAATGGTGACAATTCTCTGTTGGGAAGCCTTCTTGATTCGCAACACCTGAAAGTCCAGATTGATATCCGCAACCTTGAGAGCTAAAATCTCACTCGGCAAGAGACCCATTTCTAGGATTAAGAGCGCTAGCAAGCGACCCTCTGGATAGTCGCTTTCCTGCCAAAAAGAGTCTAGGTCTAACAATTCTGGCTTTTCGGTCTTCTTTTCAGCTTGTTTAGCTAATTCCAAGCGGTAAAAGCTATCCACTTCTCCTTTTTGATAGAGAAAGTAGAGAAATTGGTTACAGGCCGAAATCTTTCGCTTCTGGGCGCTGATCTTTAGATTGGTTAGCTGGGCTTGGTAAATCTTGAGACTGGTCTCAGAAATCCGCTCGCCTACCAAATCTAAAAACTGTTCTAAATCATACTTATAGGACTGCTTGGAATTGACAGACAAGCCTTGCTTTTCTTCTAAAAAGGCTGAAATCCTATCTCTCATTTGCATCGAATCTCATATTCCTTACTAAAGTCATGCAAGAGGGCATTGACTGCCTTGAGGATGGACTTGCGCGTGATAATTCCTTGGAAAATACCAGACGCATCCACAACCGGCAAGAAGGACTCATCTACCAACTTGTGCAAGACCTCCGTAATAGTAAAATCAGGCGAGACAACTGCTACGTCCGTTCTCGTCATATGAACGATATCCGTATCTGCCATGATTTCTTGACTCAAATCATGCTCCATCTGATAAGCCATAATATCTCTGAGCCCAATAGTTCCAACAAAGTGTTTTTCATCTGTCACAACAGGAACACGGGTATAGGTCATCTGACTAAGCAAGAGTGTCGCATGATCCGCATTGTGAGTATCAATCAACACAGCTAGATTTTTAGCAGGAGTCAAAAAAGTTTCTTCTTGCCCCAACAAGAAAGTCTCAAACTCCTTGGCAATCATCGGCTAAACTCCTTGGACAAGCCCGGATACACCTCATGGTCTCGTGTCAAAAAGTCCACTTTGAAATAACTGTCATCAATCTCCACACGAGCATAGAGACATTCTCTGATGGTCCCACGTGGTTGACTGATGGAACCTGGATTTAGAAAAAGAGTCTTGCCTTCCATCCAAGCACTTGGCACATGCAAGTGACCATAGAGGCAGATATCGGCCTCTTCCTCCTGAGCCCAGTAGTCCAACTTTTGAAAATTGAAATTAATGTCAAACAAGTGACCATGTGTTTGGATAATCTTGGTCGAACCAAGCTCAGTCACCAAACGTTCTGGGTAACCTGCATAGAAGTCCATATTCCCTTTAACAACACGGATGCCTTCCCAAAGGGGAGAATCAGGACGCAGTTCAGAATCGCCATTATGAAAAACGGCATCAACTTTGCCTACATAGCGATCACGGATTTCTTCCACAATCAAGCTATCGCCATGGGAATCACTCATTACAATGATGGTTTGCTTTGCCATGATGGAAATACCTCCAAAAGTTTCTTAACGGCTAAGGCACGGTGAGATTGACTATTTTTTTCTTCAAGGGTTAATTCAGCTGAGGACTTGCCTGTCTCTCCTACAAGGAAGAGAGGGTCATAGCCAAAGCCATTTTCACCCTTAGGTTCAAAGTTAATGTAGCCTGGCCAGTCTGCTTCAACAACCAAGCTTTCCTTGTTTGGACTGGCTACGACTAGGGTTGTATGGAACTGAGCCGAACGATCCTTGAGTTCAAAGACCATGGCCAATTCGTGCAAGAGTTTGGCATTGTTTTCACGGTCAGTAGCTCCCACTCCTGCGAAACGAGCTGACCAGACACCTGGCAAGCCACCAAGGACATCGACTTTAAGTCCAGAATCATCTGCCAGAACCATCTTGCCTGTTAATTGGGAAATGGTTTCTGCCTTGAGACGGGCATTTTCTTCGAAGGTCATGCCTGTTTCTGCTACTTCAGGCAAGTCAGGATAGTCATTGAGGTTTTCCACATCGTAGCCTAGCTTGTCAAAGATAGCTCGGAATTCCTTGGTCTTGCCCTCGTTACGAGTCGCAATCAATAGAGTTTCTCTGACCTTGTTTGTCTCAAAGAAAGCTTCTACATCAACACCTTCTTTAGGCAATTCCACATACAAGAGTTGCCCATTTTCAACCAATAGCAGGGCTCCCTGACGTTGAATAACTTCCAAATTTCGTCCCATTTCTTGGTTAAGGATATCTACTACAAAAGACAATAAACGGTAGGGAGAACCATAGCGTAAAACAGTAACTGAAAGTGGAAAACCTCGTTCCTCGTCTCGAAAGATTTTGGCCAATCCAACTAGAGGAAAATCCAAGTCTTCATCAGTCAAAGTCCGGACACCACCAAAAATACTATAGGACCCAACATACCAGTCCTGGTCATCCTTGTATTCATAAATTTTATTTGTCATAATTCTACATGCTCCACATGAATCTCTTTTTCAAGCCATTCTTCACCAATTTGTGCAAAACTTTGGCTACTGGCTGTTGTGTAAAAACGGTGATGGAGTGGTCCAGCATCGCGACCACGATTGATTTCAAAATAATTGAGTAAGACTGAAATGTCCCGTACACACTCTGCCCCACTATCGATGAGCTGAACCTTGGGTCCCATGACATTTTGAATAATAGGTCTGAGCAGTGGATAATGGGTACAACCCAAAATCAGGCTATCCACCTTTCCAACCAAGGGACGTAGGGTTTCATAGACCACTTTCTTGGTTACACTGGTTGACAGGGCACCTGACTCAACCAAGGGAGCAAACTTGGGACAGGCCAAACTCTCCACCTGTAAGTCCGGATCCAGATCATGGATTTTCTGACGGTAGATGTCTGATTGGACCGTCATGGGCGTTCCAATCACTCCGATTTTCCCACCTTGACTGGACTTGATAGCTGCCGAAGCTCCTGGCAAAATGACACCTAGGACAGGAATATCTAGTTGAGCCTTAATTTCTTCCCAGACGACCGCAGTCGCAGTATTACAAGCAATGACAATCATTTTGACATCCTTGGTCAAGAGAAAGTTGACCAACTGCCAAGTATATTCACGAATTTGCTCAGCAGGACGGGGACCATAGGGCGCCCGCGCCGAATCTCCAATATAGACGATTTCTTCATGGGGAAGCTGGCGCATGAGCTCGCGCACAACGGTCAAGCCCCCTACACCCGAATCCAAAAAACCAATTGGTCGATTATCCATACAGTCTTCTTTCTAGTCTTTTTTCTGATTGATAGTTCATTATGATTATTTATCTTTATGAACCGAATGACAGCCTAATCAATAACTATCTCTCTTAATCATAATCAAATATCAATAGAATGCAAGGAAAAAGTCTCATCCCTAAACATAACCAACATAGTGAGAAGTCTGGAACTTTCATCCCAGACTTTTCCTTATTTATTTTTTCTTTTTATTGTTAGCAAGGGCTGCCTTTTGTTGGCGGATGATTTGGTGGTAAACTTGTTGTACCTTAGCTTCGCTTGGTTTTTGACCATTTGCACTCAAAAGAGTACGAACTGCTTCAGCATTCAAACGTGGGTTGTCAGCGAATTCTTTTTCAATTTGCTTACGAACCAAGTACATTCCTCCAAGAGCTCCTCCTAGAAAAGCTAGCACAATCAATACAATTGCTAAAAGTAAATCCATCATTTTTCTCCTGTTTCTTTTTGAGTCTCTTTCATTATACCACAAACTAGCCACCCTGACCAGTTTGTTTTACGCTTTCAGGGATGGAATAGACAGCAAAAAGAACCCTGCTTTTCTGCAAAAGAGGGCTCCTTACTGAGTTTATACTCAATGAAAATCAAAGAGCAAACTGGGAAGCTAGCCGCAGGCTGCTCAAAACACTGTTTTAAGGTTGCAGATAGAGCTGACACGGTTTGAAAAGATTTTGCAAAGCGTAAGAAATAAAAGACTGAGACACTAGATCTCAGCCTTTTTCTTTATCCCAAAACCAATTCATCACTGACTAGACTTTGCCCACTATTTTTCTGGAAGAGACGCATGAGATCTTCAACCGTCAGATGCTTTTTCTCCTCTCCCTTGACATCTACCACTATCTTGCCTTGATAGAGCATAATGAGACGATTTCCGTACTCAATCGCATGGTTCATATCGTGGGTAATCATCAAAGTCGTCAACTGATGGTGTTCCACAATCTTTTGCGTCAAGTCCATCACCATTTGACTCGTTTTCGGATCAAGCGCCGCAGTGTGTTCATCCAAAAGCAAAAGTTTAGGTTTCACCAGAGCTGCCATGACTAGGGTCAAGGCCTGTCTTTGTCCTCCTGAAAGGTATTGGGTATCCACTTTCAAGCGATTTTCAAGGCCAATATTCAACTCTTTCAAGGCCTCTTGGAACTGGATTCTATCCTTCTCCTTCACGCCCCAACCAAGCCCTCTCTTCTGCCCACGTCTCAAGGCAATAGCCATATTCTCCTCAATCGTCAAACGCGAAGCTGTCCCCATCTTAGGATCCTGAAAAACACGGGCGATATCCTTGGCTCTCTTTCTTACACTCAGATTTTTAATGGATTTACCTGCCAATAAAAGGTCTCCTTCGTCCACCGATAGATTACCAGCCAAGATATTCATCAAAGTGGATTTACCTGCTCCATTTCCACCAATCACAGAGATAAAATCTCCCTCTTCAACCTCTAAGTCTAATCCTTTGAGGACATGGTTCTCATTGACCGTCCCTGCTTCAAAGGTTTTGTGAATATTTTCAAGTGTTAACAAACTTGCCATAACTTTCTCCTCCTATTCATTTCTCAATTTCAGACCACGAATCTTTAATCTCTTTTGCAATTCTGGTGCAAATAAAACCAAGGCAAGCAAGATTGCATTAAAGAGACGTACCAAGTTTTGATCTAGATTTGGAATTTCATAGATATTTAAAATAATCAAACGGTAAACAATCGCACCGATTCCGATAGATAACAAACGGCCTCCAATGGTCAAATCGTGAATCAAGACTTCCGCAATAATCACGGCACTCAAACCAACAACGATAGTTCCTGTCCCAGAAGTCACATCTGAAAATCCATCATTTTGGGCGAACAAGGAACCACATAGGGCAATCAAACCGTTTGAAATCATGTAACCAACAATCTTCATGGTGTCTACATTAACCCCATTTGCCTCACTCATCGGAATATTGTCACCAGTCGAACGCAAAACCAAGCCAATCTCTGTTTTCATCAAAAGGGTCAAGACCAAACAAACAAGTAAGAGACAGGCTAAACTGAGTGAGAAAACAGCTTCTTCAGTTGTCAGTCCCAAGCTAGCCAACTGTTTAAAGACAGTTGAAGAATCTCCCAAGGAAAGATTGGGCACACTTCCCATGATTTTAATATTGATGGAATAAAGACCTGTCAAGGTCACAATCCCTGTCAAGAGGGCTGGAATTTTCATCTTGGTGTGGAGCATTCCTGATACTAGACCTGCTACCATACCTGCCAGCAAAGCAAGTAAAGTCGCAATCCAAGGATTTGTCCCTGCCTGTATCTGAGATACGACGACAGCAGCCCCCAGTGGAAAGGCTCCTTCAGCAGTCATATCCGCAATATCCAAAATACGGAAAGTCAAGTAGACCCCAATCGCCATAATCGACCACAACAAACCTTCTGATAAACTAGATAATACAAAATTCATCTCAAACCTCCTTATTCCTTGCCTTCTAACTTACTAATATCAATTCCCAATGCGTCTGCCATTTCTTGATTGGTATGCAATTCCAGTTTTTCAGGCAACTCAACTGCTATATTTTCTGGCTTCTCACCTTTTAAAACACGAACCAGCATTCGTGCTGTCTGACGTCCCAATTCTTCATAATTGGTTCCGTAGTTATACAAGCCACCAACCGCAACCATTTCTGTTGAACCACCAAATACTGGAACCTTGTGTTTAATAGAAACCTGCTTGACTGTTTCCATGGTTGACGAAATGATATTGTCCGTTGGTACAAAAACCATATCAACCTCTGCCATCAAGCTCTCTGCTGCGGCCTTGACGTTATTACTGTCCAAGATTGTTTTTTCAACAACAGTAAATCCTTTTTCTTCTAGAAGTCGCTTTGCTTCATCCTTTTGGACAACCGAATTGGGCTCACTCTGAGTATAGAGAATTCCGATTGTTTTAGCCTTTGGTAGGACTTTCTTTATTAAGTTAATTTGAGTTGAAATGGCATCTGATGACTGATCGCTTGTCCCAGTCACATTGCCCCCAGGATGTTCTCTTGACTCAACCAACTTGGCACTGACAGGGTCTGTTACAGCTGAAAAGACAACCGGTGTCGTTTGCGTTGTATTGGCCAAGCTCTGAGCAGAAGGCGTTGCGATGGCTAGAACGACATCACTGGATTCTGCTAGTTGCTGGGAAATGGTTTTTAGATTTCTCTGTTCTCCTTGTGCATTTTGCAAATCAATCTCGATATTTTTCCCCTCCACATAGCCTTGTTTAGCCAGCTCATCCACAAAGCCTTCTCTAGTAGCATCCAAAGACTGATGGGTAATAAATTGCGAAATACCGAGGCGAAACACATCTTTTTTCTTATCTGCCTTCAACTGATGCAAACTAATCAGAGAGGTCAAGAGGATCCCCACTACCAAGAGGGGTGCTAGTAATTTTCGAACAACTTTCATAATGAAACTCCTTCTCAGAAAAGATAAAACAAAAAACCGCCTAGATACTATCTAAACGGATGCTTGAAATAATCTAACAAGTTACAACTTTGCTAGTCCATTTAGATATTCATCTATATGGACCACAATCAAAAATCTTAGCCACATAGATACAAACAAATTGCTTGAACTGTTTGCATCCATGGTGACATGTCTACAAACACTATCTAAAGTAGCTAAAGTAAAAGTTTTGATTCATCGTTACAGCTTGTTTCTTATTCATTTCTTTTTCTGCTTTCTTTTTTGATGTTTCCTATCTTACCACCTTTTTCATCACCTGTCAAGAATATTTCAGAATTTTTTAAAATTTTTCGAAAATTCTTTCATAATTCTTTCAATTCTTTTAGGATAATTTCAAAGATTTGCCCATTAGACAAAATAGAACGATTTGAAGACTTTTATGGTATTTAGTTGTACTAGAGTCTTTTAAAAGTGTTTTGATGGCTTGTATTTCTTCTTTGGTTGATTTCATATCACTATTATATAATGCGTTTTGATTTTAGTATAGTATTAAACTGACTCTTGGCAGTCGGACAAAAAATCGACAATTATTTTATATTGTTTAAAACCAATAGTCAATACGACAATCTCTTTACTTTTCGGTTATCAACTCTGTAGATTGCTAACATATCCAAAATAAGCCAAGTATCCCGATGATAGGCAACAGAAATGAATTATTTATACTCTGGATACCACTTCAAATCACGAACTGCTTTGGCCATATCTGTTTCCTTAGCGCGTGCAAGACCTTGCTCTTGTGCTTTTTTAGCGACTGCTTCTGCTACTTTAATAGAAACATCTGCTACATACTTGAATGGTGGCAAGACAGGAGCTCCTGGTTGGCCTGGATTGACAATACCACTCAATGAATGCGCCGCTGCTCCAATCATTTCATCAGTCAAAATACTTGCTTCAGAAGCCAGCATACCTAGACCAAGACCTGGGTAAATCAGGGCATTATTTGCTTGACCAATCACATAGTCTACACCTTTATAAGAAACCGTATCAGCAGGAATTCCTGTTGCGACAAAAGCTTTGCCATCTGACCATTCAATCAAATCTTTGGCACTAGCTTCTGCCAATTTAGTTGGATTTGACAAAGGGAAGATCATTGGACGTTCTGTGTTTTCACACATAGCTTCTACTATTTCTTTAGTGAAGGTATTAGGCTGAGTTGAAGTTCCTACAAGAATAGTTGGCTTCACAGTCTTCACTACTTCAAGCAGGTCAGTCAACTTATCTGCGTTACTAAAGTCAGCACGTTTCTTAGCAAATGGTTTTTGCTCTGGTGTCAAGTCATCCATGTCATCAAAGAGAAGACCTTGTTTATCAACCATAAAGAAACGTTTATAGGCTTCTTCTTCAGAAAGACCTTCACTTACCATTTCACGAAGAACACGAGAGGCAATTCCTGCACCCGCAGTACCACCACCATAGCAGAGATAAACTTGATCTGTTAATTTTTCACCACTAATATCCAGCGAACCAAAGATACCACCCAAGGTAACGATTCCTGTACCTTGAATATCATCATTAAAGGTCGGAATTTGTTTCCGGTATTTTTCAAGAATATTGGCAGCATTCAAGCGGCCGAAGTCTTCCCAGTGAAGGTAGAGTTTAGGAAAGAGACGTTCTGCTGTTTGAACAAATTGGTCAATGAAGTCGTAGTAACGATCTCCGCGGACCCTTTCGTGACGATTTCCTAAGTAATTAGAATTGTTACGAAGTTCTTCACGGTTAGTCCCTGCATCAATGACTAAAGGAAGGACCATCGAAGGATCGATTCCAGCAGCACCTGTATAGACCATCAATTTCCCAACAGAAATATCGACACCATTTGTTCCCCAGTCGCCAATTCCAAGGATTCCTTCTGCATCTGTTACAACAATGAGACGAATCTCGCGACCCCCGGCAGCGTTTTTCAAAGTAGCTTCAATATTTTCAGGATGATTGATATCAAGATATCCCGCATATTGGGGATCTACAAAAAGATCACTATAGCCTTCAATCGTATCTGCAATGGTTGGATCATATACAATTGGATTGAATTCTTTCAAATGTTGAGAAAAGAGGTAATAGAAAAGAGTCCTGTTGGTATTAAAAATTTCCATTAGGAAAAGACGTTTTTCCAAATCATTGGCTTTTGTTTGCATTTGTGCATAAGTTTGCGCCGCTTGTTCTTCAATCGTTTGAACATACGGTGGCAGTAAACCAATAAGGCCTAGTTCCTTTCGCTCCTCTAAGGTAAAGGCAGTACCTTTATTGAGGAAAGGATTGTTTAAAATATCATGTGCAGTCATAGTGCAAGCTCCTTTTTACTTATATTATACCACATGAAACGAATTGTTCGTAAAACGTTGTTGTTTAAATAATACAATTGTATACGCATATGTTATAAATTTCTGAACTCATCAAACTCTCGATGATCTCTCTTTACTAAAAGTTTCGAGTAAAATAAACCAATCATACAAATTGACAATCCTCATTAAAATAAATATCATCTAGGTATGTTATGTAATACTTTGTATTTTTTAAGGTGTTTTTTGTCATATAAAACTTGTATTCTATTTATATGACAACTAAAAACTATTTACAACAATATATTTCCCAAAAAGTGAAATATTTTCGAACACAGAATAAAATGAGCCAGGAAGAACTTTCGGAACAAGCAGGACTCGGGCTTAAGTATATCAATCAACTTGAAAACCAAAATGTGAATCTGACCATTCACAGTCTTGAAAAAGTGATTGACGCCCTAGAAATGACCCCAGAGGAATTTTTCAATTTTGATAGCCTTGAATCAACCTCTGATAAGAGTGACAATCTTTCACTCAAAAGAATCAACATGAAGATTAAACAGCTCCCTATTGATAAACGAGAAAAAATGTTGGTCATTTTTGAGAGTATCTTAGATAATCTTTGAAATCCCTGACTCACTTACATTTTAACTGGTGAATACTCGTATAGTCAAATTGTAGGATACGGATAAAAATTATTTATCTGCTGTTTTCCACTTATTTTCCTTCTCCAACTAATGAAAGTGAACCCATATGAATTTAAAAGATCTACAATATTTTTATGACCTCTGCCAGCTTCAATCCTATACGGAAGTAGCAAAACAACATAAAGTCAGCCAACCATCTATTTCTTATGCTATCAAGCGCTTAGAGGAAGCCTTTAACTGCAAATTGATTCACCATGACCCCTCGCATCGTTCCTTCAAGCTAACTCCTCAAGGACAAATCCTTCTAAAGCATACAGAACTGATCTTACCTGAGGTCATTTCTACTCAAAAAGAAATTAACCGCTCCTTGGCACAATACTCTACTGTAGGATTCCCTCCTATTATCATTCAGTATCTCTTCGCTGCCTTAAACGAAAAAGATAAATTCGATTTTTTAAAAAAGATACGCCCTATCCGCGGTGGCTCCGTAGAGTTATTAAACCTTCTCCTTAAGGGAGACCTTAATGCAAGCCTACTCGGTTTAATTGAACCTCTCAATTATCCTTCAATAGAGACACACGAGCTATTTCATAAAGAACTGTATGTCGTTTTATCTAAGAACCATCCTTTTGCCACTGTTCCTTCCCTCGCTTTTGAAGAATTAGTAGATCAATCCTTTATACTCTTAGACGAACACTTTGTTCACCTGAAAGCTTTTGAAATACTTAATCAAAAGTATCAAAACAAGGCAGAAATATTCTTTAAGACGGATGATATTGTCATTCTTAAAGAACTTTTAAAGAAAGGGATTGGCCTTAGTTTACTGGCTGATATCGCACTTTCTGATGAAGATGATGATTTAATAAAAATCCCTCTTATACCGAAGGATAAGATAACTTTTACAGTTTATTACGCTTACCTTAAATCAGCTACACCGTCATCAGAAATAGAAGCCTTATTTAAACGCCTTAAATCATATGAATAGAAAAACTCTAACTATCAATGAACTGATAGCTAGAGTTTTTTACATTGTAGATATTATACTCAATGAAAATCAAAAAGCAAACTAGGAAGCTAGCCGCAGGCTGCTCAAAACACTGTTTTGAGGTTATAGATAAGACTGACGAAGTCAGTCACATATATACGATAAGGCGACGCTGACGTGGTTTGAAGAGATTTTCGAAGAGTATTAGACTATAGTAGATTGAAGCTAGAGTAATACGCCGCGACTTCTATAACTTTTCTAGAAATTAATTTGACTTTCCTAATCAAGTTGTTAAGATTTTATTTCATCTCACTATAATTCAATGATTTTCTAAGAATTCTATTTCTCTCGAAAACTCTTTCAAAGTTTTTTCAAATCAGTCCAACAAAAAAGGTTTATAATTTCCATAAAAGTTGACATGGAAATTATAAAACCATTATTAGTTTAACCCTTGTTGATAACGTGCCAATTCGGCTTGGTTAGCCCAAACATAGTGACCTGGACGGATTTCTACCATAGATGGCTTATCTGTCTCATAATCATGTTGATCTGGATCATATACTTTCAAGACCTTCTTGCGTTCCAAGATTGGATCTGGGATAGGTACCGCTGAAAGCAAAGCCTGAGTATATGGATGAATTGGATTGTTAAACAATTCTTCTGTTTCTGCAACCTCTACAATAACACCCTTGTAAATAACCGCGATACGATCTGAAATAAAACGAACAACCGACAAGTCATGGGCGATAAAGAGATAGGTCAAGCCAAGTTCTTTTTGGAATTTTTTGAGCAAGTTTAAGACTTGAGCACGAACAGAAACGTCCAAGGCTGAAATGGGCTCATCCGCAATAACAAAGTCTGGTTGCATAACCAAGGCACGGGCAATACCGATACGTTGACGTTGACCACCTGAAAACTCATGAGGATAACGAGTCAAGTGCTCAGCAAGAAGCCCCACTTCACGAATAATATTTTTAACTTTCTCTTTACGTTCCTCTTCATCCTTAAATAGACGGTGATTGTAAAGACCTTCAGAAATAATATAATCAACAGTCGCACGTTCATTCAAACTTGCTGCAGGGTCTTGGAAAATCATCTGGATACGACGGATCAATTCCGCAGCTTGTTCACGCGATTTCTTACCATTAATCTTTTGACCATCAAAAATGATATCACCATTACTTGTATCATTTAGACCAATGATAGCACGACCAATAGTTGTTTTCCCACTACCTGACTCACCTACAAGCGAGAAAGTTTCTCCCTTGTTGATAAAGAAGTTGGCATTTTTAACCGCGACAAACTTCTTACTTCCTTCACCGAAGGAAATTTCTAAATCTTTGATTTCTACTAATTTTTCAGACATTTCCTTCCTCCTAGTCTGCCAGATGGGCAAATCCCATTTTTTCACGGATTTTATCGTGGAGATTTGCAATCACAGCTGGTTTTTCTACTTTTGGAGCATCCTCATGAAGAAGCCAAGTTTTAGCCCAATGTGTCTCTGATACTGAGAATTGAGGGGCTTTTTGCTCGAAGTCAATTTGCATTGCATAGTCTGAACGCAAGGCAAAGGCATCCCCTTTCAGATCAGTATAAAGTGACGGAGGTGTTCCTGGGATTGAGTAAAGATCCCCTTTATCATCAGCAAGCTGAGGCAAGCTAGACAAGAGACTCCAGGTATATGGATGGCGAGGGTCATAGAAGACTTCCTCAACAGTTCCATACTCAACGATTTCTCCTGCATACATAACCGCTACCTTATCCGCAATACTTGCCACCACACCAAGGTCGTGAGTGATAAAGATTGTTGTGAAATGGTACTCGTTTTGTAATGATTTTAGCAAATCAATAATCTGTGCTTGAATGGTCACATCCAAGGCAGTTGTTGGCTCATCACAGATCAAGACATCAGGTCGGCAGGCAAGGGCAATAGCAATAACGATACGTTGACGCATTCCTCCAGAATATTGGAATGGGTATTCATCAAAACGTCTATCTGCGTCTGGAATCCCAACCTTATTCATGTAGTCAATGGCCAATTCTTTCGCTTCTTTAGCTGTTTTTCCTTGGTGTTTTACAATAACTTCTGTAATCTGACTACCAATTGTTTTAATTGGGTCCAAACTAGTCATTGGATCTTGGAAGATAGTCGCAATCTTAGCGCCACGAATTTGTTCCCAATCCTTGTGAGAAGATAAAGCTGTCAAATCTTGACCACGGTAGTCAATACTACCTTGGGCAATGCGACCGTTTTCTTCAAGCATACCTGTGAATGTCTTTGTCAAAACAGATTTCCCTGATCCTGACTCACCTACCAAGGCTAATACTTCTCCTTCAACTAGTTCAAGGGAAACGCCGCGAATGGCTGTCAATACTTTGTCACGAACGTCAAATTCCACGACAATATCGCGAGCAGTCAAAATTACATTTTTTTCTTTTGTCATTTCTACTCCTATCTATGTGTACGTGGATCACTAGCATCCGCTAAGTTTTGACCAACTACGAAAAGGGATAAGGATACCAAGACAAGAGTTGTCAATGGAATCCAGAACAAGTAAGCATTGGTTGTTACGTTTTGTGAATAATCCGAAATCAAACGACCCAAACTTGGCACGGTAATTGGTAATCCAAGACCGAAGAATGACAAGAAGGCTTCGTATGAGATAAAGCTTGGAAGCATTTGAGTCATGGTTGTCACAATAACAGATACCAATTGAGGCATGATATTTTTGGCAACAATCTTCAAGGTTGGTGTTCCCAGAGTACGTGACGCCAAGTTGTATTCCAAGTCACGATAACGCAAGATTTGCACACGGATCATGAAGGCAATCCCAATCCATGTCGTCACACTCATGGCAAAAATCAGATTCCAGAATCCAGCTCCGATTGAGTAAGTCAAGACAATGACAATCAAAAGAGATGGGATGTTTGAGATGACGTTATAAACTTCCATCATCACGCGGTCAACTGATTTTGAAATTCCCCAAATACCACCGACAAAAACACCGATAACCAAGTTAATTACTGTCGCAATCACAGAAATGAGGATAGAGTTACGAGCTCCGAACCAGACACCGTCAAAAAGAGATTTACCGTTACTGTCTGTACCGAACCAATGCTCAGCATTTGGCTTGATATAACGAGCACTAAAGTCGTTTACCTTGCTGACATCATTGAAATCAAACTTAGAAAACATTGGGTAGATGAAACTCATCAAAATGATAGCTACCAAGATTCCCAACATGACTACAGTTGATTTCTTCTTCATAAATTGTCTAAACACTGAACCCCAGTATGAATAAGCTGGCGCATCAATAGCTTCAGAGGCAAAATCGTCACGTTTTACAAACTGAAATTTTTCTTTATCGATTGTAGACATTATTTGCCTCCTTTCTCAGTCAATTTAATACGTGGGTCAATAATAGTCATCCAAATATCTCCCAAAAGAAGTGAGAAGATAGAAATACATGTAAAGATGAAGACAAGACCAACGACCATAGAGTTATTAGATGCTTTTACAGAGTCAATCAACATTTTACCCATACCTGGGAAGGCGAAGACTGTTTCAGTAAGGGTTGCACCACCAATAACCCCGATAACGGCACCAGGAATTCCTGAAACCAGCGGAACCATGGCATTTTTAAAGATGTGTTTGTTTGAAATTTCTTTTTCAGACAAACCTTTGGCACGAGCAAAACGAACAAAGTCCTGTGATTGCAAGTCAATCATGTAACGACGAATCCAAATAGCTGTACCAGGAGCACCCAACAAACCAAGAATCACTGCTGGTAAAACATACGAACGCCAATCTCCAGCACCCAAAATAGGGAATGAATCTGGAAGACCAATTGATGATCCAATCAAACGAACAATGTAAACCAAGGCAATGGTTGGAAGGGCCATCAAGAAGGTCAAAAACCCTGTTGAGAAGCTATCAATCCAAGTATTCTTGAAGCGAGCCATAGCTGAACCAAGTGGCACGGCAATCGCATAAGAAATCACCAAACCAATCAATCCAACGACTGCAGAGCTAGCAATCATAGAAGGATATTGGTAGTTGCTTTCAGTTGCAGTATATGGGTCATCTTTCCCGTAGTTGGCTACTTCACGAGAATCAGCCTGACTAGGTGATTTGTAGGTTCTTGAGTAAATATTTACAGAAGAAGTTTTCTTACCTGTTGGGAACTGAACTTGCGAAGTTTTTGTTTGCCCTTGTCCCTGAGTAATAACCTGTAAAACAGGACTATTAGCATAGGTTGGATAAGAGTCACCTAAATTAATGTTCACAAAGTTTTGATGAACAAATGGGAACTGACTGTTGAAGTACAAGAGATATTTGTGTTTGGTACCTGAACCAACCAATGACCATCCGATTGCTGGATCGTTTTCGAAACGAAGGTAACGTTTCAAGTCTGGATTTTCAGGGTCTTGAATTTTATTAGTATGATCAATGTCAATCAAGTTAGCATAGAATTTGAAAACACGTTCAAAAATTGGGATTTCACGAGTAGCGTAGAATTGGCCACTTTCAGTAAATTCTCCCAGGGTCCAACCATGACCGATTTGTTTGATGTATTTTTCATAGATAGCCTTGTTGGTGTCATTAGCTTCAACTGTTACAGAAGCATCCATCTGGCTAGCTTTTTCTTGCAATTCTTTGGTATCGTAGTATTCGATATAGCCCATACGCTCATAAACAGTATTTTCATAGTTATCACGTTTATCAGCCGTTGTCGCAATCTTGTTATAGTTGGTATCCTG
This sequence comes from Streptococcus sp. 27098_8_103, assembly GCF_041432345.1. Lineage (GTDB taxonomy): Bacteria > Bacillota > Bacilli > Lactobacillales > Streptococcaceae > Streptococcus > Streptococcus mitis_BV. Next base: position 4,261 of record NZ_JAPVZK010000027.1, on the reverse strand, counting down.
TTTGAAAATCAATTTTCGAGGAACCATTGTATAGATAATCGTGTAAGTCAAGGTTGTTACTAAGAAAATAGAAACCAATGACCGCAAAACACGCATAAAAATATATTTTTTCATATCATTTCCTTTAAAAATCCCAAAAGAACCTTCTCCTCATGGAGAGAAAGTTCTATTGGAAATTATTTACTTCACATGACTTGCCAATTCTTTTTGAGCTTTCTCGTTTGACTCAGTCTTTTCTTTCAACCATTTTTCACGAGCTTTTTCATACTCTTCTTTGGTAATTGCTTTTTCACCAACTTCAGTGTACTTCAAGTATCCTGAATTTTCACCTTTAAGGCCGGCTACAGAATATGAAGAGCTAAATGGTAGAACTTTTGAAACATATGAAACGGCTGTTTCTTTAGGAGAAGCCATTACTGGAATTGTCAAAGCATTATCAGTCAACCAAGCTTGTGCCACCGCGTATTTTTCATAACGTTTTTGAACATCTTGGTTTTCGCTGTTTGCGTCATCAAGTAATTTTCCATAGTCAGCTAAACCAAGTTTGCTTACTACTGATGCATCTGTGTTTTGGTCAATACCAAGGTAAAGGCGAGTGCTTCCTCCCTTAAGGACGAATTGATCCAAGAAAGTAGAAGGATCTTGATAGTCAGGGTTCCATCCTAGCAAGGTATGGATATCCCAGTCTTGCTCTTTAGCTGTTGGAGCGCTAAATGAAATTGGTAAAGCTTCTGCTTGAGTCATTTGTTGTAAGTCTACAACAACATTATCTGAACCCAATACTTTTTCAATTGATTGTTTCAATGATTGAACACGGTTTACAACCGCTGTTGATTCTTGGATAACCAAGGCATCCAAGTGGATTGGGAATTCAACACCTTCAGCTTGTAGGCTTGATTTTGCTTTAGCAAAGACTTCTTTAGCTTTTTCTTCATTGTAAAGTCCATTTTGAGAATCTGCTAGAGACACGTTTGACCAAGTAGAAGAATTTGTCTTAGCCAAGCTATCTTGTACCAATTCACCAAATGTTTTCTTACCAACTTGAAGATTATAAGGTGCAAACGTATTACGGATGGCTACTGCAGCTCCATCAGTACCATTTGTTTGAGCTGAGTAAGAATTGCGATCGACAGCAAAGTTCAAGGCTTGACGGAATTCCTTGTTTAGCAATGCTTTCTGAGTAGATGTCTTTTGGGCATCACTTGTTTTGGCAGTGTGGTTATAGGTTGTACGGCCATAGTTCAAGCTGACAGTTGCAACACCCGCACCTGGTTCATTAAAGTAAATGTTATCTTTAAAGTCAGCTGCATATTTTTCATATGTAGAACTTGTAGGGAAGATACGAGCCTTGCTATATTGACCATCAGCAAAACCTTTAGCAATCACATCTTGGTCCTTACCATCCCAGAAAGTGAACTTAACGTTCTCAATTTTTACATTTTCTTTGTCCCAGTAAGCATCATTTTTAGCCATCTCGATAGATGATTTTGGAGTTACAGATTTTAAGACAAATGGACCGTTATAAAGAATAGAGTTAGCATCGGTTGGGGCACCAAAACCTTCCCCTTTTGAAGTTAAGAATTCTTCATTAACCGGCATCAAAACACCACTAGTTGTCTTGTCATTCCAGAAAGTTTCTGGCTGGTTCAAAGTATATTCTAGTGTTTGATCATCAAGTGCTTTTACTCCAACGGTTGAAAAATCGCTTGTTTCACCCTTGATATAGGCTTCTAATCCCTTAATAGAAGAGCTAACGATTGAAAGTCCTTTTGATTTTCCATCTACGGCATGTTTCAAACCAGTAACGAAGTCTTTAGCAGTTACAGGAGCGTATTCTTCTCCCTCTGCTGTAACCCATTTAGCATCCTTACGGATTTTATAGGTATAAGTCAAACCATCTTTTGAAACTGTCCATGATTCAGCAATAGAAGGAACCAAGTTACCATATTTATCATTAGCCAACAAACCATCTACAGCATTTGTTGTGACGAATGATGTTGAATCGATATTGCTAACGATATAATCCAAGGTTTCTGGATCTGTTTGATAAACATATTGGTAATCTTTTGCTAGTTTAGCATTATTCGAACTAGTGTTTGAACACGCAGCTAGAACTCCTGACGCTAATAAGGTAGCTCCCGCTACAGCAAGCACTTGACTTTTTTTCATTTATTTACTCCTCTTATAAAGTATAGGTTATCATCAATTATATCATAGATTTCAAGAAAAGTAAACGAATTTTCAGAATATTTAGGCTTATTGACACAAAAAATCTGAAAAAGCTATTGACTGAAAATCATTTTCAAGGTATAATAATAAACGTTAAGGCGGTATAGCCAAGTGGTAAGGCACGGCTCTGCAAAAGCTTGATCGTCGGTTCAAATCCGTCTACCGCCTTCTATAACTTGATTTATCAGGTTTCATTTAAACAGAAAGCCCAATTTAAAGGGCTTTTTTCTTTTTCCTCGAATAAATACGTATAACTTACAAAAACTTTTGGGGTGAATTTGGGGCAGACTTCTTTTTAGGAGACAATCTTTTGATACTCAATGAAAATCAAAGAGCAAACTAGGAAACTAGCCACAGGCTGTACTTGCGTACGGCAAGGCGACGTTGACGCGGTTTGAATTTGATTTTCGAAGAGTATGAAATCAACTGAAAAAGCTTCGTCACACCTGGTGACAAAAGCCTCTAGTTTACTCTGTTTCTTCTTCTATTTCAACTTCAGTAATTTGGACTTTTACCTTGGTAACACGTCCATTTTTCACTTTATCATTGGTTAGGATAAGCTGTTTGTTTTGGCTTACCAACTCATAGCTGAGTTTTTCAGTCGTTGGAATGGTCCCCACTCCTGTCAAATAGTAACCAGCAATGGTATCAACGTCATCACTTTCCAGTTCAACATCAAAGTAGTCATTAAAATCATTGAGATTCATGGTACCTTGAACAATATAAGTATCTTCTCCAATTTTATGAACTTCGATTTCAGCTTTATCTGTTTCGTCATCGATTTCCCCAACGATTTCCTCTAAGAGGTCTTCTAGGGTCACCAAACCAGCCATCCCACCGTATTCATCCAGCAAGATTGCCATTTGTCTTTGGGTATTGCGCAGTTCTTTTAACAAGTCATCCACAAAAATAGTTTCAGGAACAAAAAGTGGATCTTGTAAGATTTTCTTCCAAACAATATTGTCAAAACCGTCCACAAAGCCCGCCTTAAGGAGACTCTTGGTGTGAATGATCCCAATCACATTGTCCTTATCCCCATCATAGACAGGGATACGAGAATAATTTTGTTTTAAAATACTTTGGATAATGGCTTGACTATCATCCTGAATATCGACCATAAAGGCATCCGTTCGAGGAACCATGACTTCTCTGGCCATTAATTCGTCCAGTGAAAAAATCCCTTGTAACATCTCAATTTCGTCAGCATCTAGTGTTTCTTCACTATTTGTCAGCATGTACTCAATTTCATCACGGGTCATTTTTTCATCAGCATCGTCAAAGGTCATCGGAGTCAAGCGACTCAAGAGATTGGTAGATGCAGATAAGAGCCAAACAAAGGGACTAACTAGTTTCCCCAGCCCAATGATAACTGGCGCTGTCCGAATCGCCAAGGCATCCTTTAGATTAAGAGCGATTCTCTTAGGATACAATTCCCCAAAAACGATGGAAATATAAGTCAAAAATGCTAAAGACAGAAAACTTGCAACGGCATAAGATGTTTCGCCATTTCCAAGCCAAGATGCAATTTCTCGTCCAAGAGTTTCTGCCAAACTCGCCCCAGATAAGATCGTAATCAGGGTAATCCCTACTTGAATGGTTGATAAAAAGTGGTTAGGATTTTCTAGTACCTTCAGCAGACGGATATAGCGTCTATCTCCTTCTTCTGCCTTTTGTTCAACCCGCGCACGATTTAGTGACACCATGGCCATTTCTGTGGCTGAGAAAAAGGCATTTAACACCGTCAAGATAAACAATAAAACAAATTGTAGCAACAAATTCTGACTACTTGGGTCTTCCATAGTTCTTCTCCTAAAATAGTATCTTACCCTCTATTATATCACAAAATATAGTCCAGTACATATTACATATTATTTTTTCTCATACTCTTCGAAAATCTCTTCAAACCACGTCAGCTTTATCTGCAACCTCAAAGCTGTGCTTTGAGCAAGCTGCGGCTAGCTTCCTAGTTTGCACTTTGATTTTCATTGAGTAACAGTATCTATTGTAGCCCTGCTTAAACTAGTAAGAAAGA
>NZ_JAPVZK010000026.1:0-26509 GCF_041432345.1 Streptococcus sp. 27098_8_103 | reverse complement strand
TTTCTTATAGTCTATTTCCGACATTAATACGGTTAATGGCACGTTGCAAAGCAATCTTAGCACGACGTTCTTGGTCAATCAAGTGTTTGTCTTGTGCTTCTTCAATTTCACGCTCTGCTCGAAGTTTGGCACGTTCTGCACGACTAACGTCGATATCACGAGCACGTTCTGCAGAGTCAGCAACAATTGTGACAACGCCATTGGCAACTTCGATAACACCTCCGTTTACTGCAATCCAGTTCACGTGATTTTCATCATCTACACGTTTAACCTTAACCTCATCAACTGCTAAAACTGCAATCATATTTTCATGTCGTGGCAAGATTCCCATCTCACCATCCAGAGTTCGAACTGATACAAAGCTGGCATGGTGATCATAGACGAGACCATCTGGTGTCACGATCTGGACAGTTAACTGAGCCATAGATCACCTCTTAAAATCCCATTTTTTCAGCTTTTGCAATCACATCTTCGATAGAACCTACACCACGGAAGGCATCTTCTGGCAAGTGGTCGTGTTTACCATCAAGGATTTCCTTAAAGCCACGAACAGTTTCAGCAACTGGAACATAAGAACCTGGTTGACCAGTGAATTGTTCCGCAACGTTGAAGTTTTGTGACAAGAAGAACTGGATACGACGAGCACGAGCAACCAAGGTCTTTTCTTCATCAGAAAGCTCATCCATACCAAGGATAGCAATGATATCTTGCAATTCATGGTAACGTTGAAGAACACGTTTTACTTCAGCAGCAACTGCATAGTGCTCTTCTCCAACAATTTCAGGTGCCAAGGCACGTGAGCTTGAAGCAAGTGGGTCAACGGCTGGGTAGATACCCAATTGTACCAACTTACGTTCCAAGTTAGTTGTTGAGTCCAAGTGAGCGAAGGCTGTTGCTGGCGCTGGGTCAGTATAGTCATCCGCTGGCACATAGATAGCCTGGATAGAGGTTACAGAACCCTTTTTAGTTGATGTAATACGCTCTTGCAATTGACCCATTTCCGTAGCAAGTGTTGGTTGGTAACCAACGGCTGATGGCATACGACCCAAAAGGGCAGATACTTCTGAACCAGCCTGAGTGAAACGGAAGATATTATCGATAAAGAGAAGCACGTCTTGGCCTTCTACATCACGGAAGTATTCAGCAATTGTCAAACCAGTAAGGGCAACACGCATACGTGCTCCTGGTGGCTCATTCATCTGACCAAATACCATGGCTGTTTTCTCGATAACGCCTGATTCTTTCATTTCCCAGTAAAGGTCATTCCCCTCACGAGTACGTTCCCCAACACCGGTAAATACTGAAATACCACCGTGTTCTTGGGCAATGTTGTGAATCAATTCTTGAATTAAGACGGTTTTACCAACTCCGGCACCACCGAAAAGTCCAACCTTACCACCTTTAAGGTAAGGGGCAAGAAGGTCGATAACCTTAATCCCTGTTTCAAGGATTTCAGAAGAGGTAGACAACTCATCAAAAGTTGGAGCTTTTTTATGAATTGGCTGACGCTCTGCATCTTCTGTAAAAGGAGCTTCCAAGTCAATGGTATCTCCCAAAACATTGAAGACACGTCCCAAAGTTTCTTTACCTACTGGTACAGAGATTGGACGACCTGTGTCCAATACTTCCATTCCACGAGTCAAACCATCTGTTGATTCCATGGCGATAGTACGGACCATACCATCTCCCAACTCCAAGGCTACTTCAAGGACGATTTTTGTTTTTCTTTCGTCATTTTTGTAGACGACAAGTGCATTGTTAATCTCAGGAAGTTTTTCCCCTGCTGCAAACAAGACGTCTACAACGGGACCGATAACCTGAGCAATTTTACCTGAACTCATCTCCTTCTCCTATTCTATATAAGATACTGTCGGTTCCTAGCTTAACTAGGTCCTAAGTTCATTTTCATACGAGCTGGACTAGTGCCTATTCTAAGGCACTAGCTCCTGCTACGATTTCTGTAATTTCTTGTGTAATCGCCGCCTGTCTGGCACGGTTATACTGAATTGTCAAATCATTAATGACTTTCTTAGCATTATCTGTCGCTGTTTGCATGGCTGTCATACCCGCAGCATTTTCAGCTGTCTTAGCATCGATAATAGCCCCGTAAATCATACTTTCTGCAAACTGAGGCAACAACTGCTCCAAAATTTCTTCTCGGCTAGTTTCCAATTCAAAGGTCAAGCTGTAACTGTCATCCGCTTCATTTGGATCCAAGTCAACAATTGGAAGCATTTGTTCCACACGCATTTGACTGGTTAGCGTATTGACATGGTGGTTATAGCAGACATAGAGTTCATCAAAAAGTTCATTTTGGTACATTTCAACAGTTTTTGAAATAATCTTACGGACTTCATCAAAGCTAGGTTGGTCTGCCAAGCCACGTAATTCATAAAGTGGTTGAATACCACGAGCCTTAAAGAAATCAGCTCCCATTCCACCAATACAGATCATTTCAAAACCTTTACCGTCTGGATGGTATTCTTCTTTCAGCTCCATAACGGCTTTCAGAATAGAGGAATTATAACCTCCAACCAAACCGCGGTCTGAAGTAATGACGATATAGCCTGTCTTCTTAACTGGACGGCTAATCAACATCGGATTGGTTGAACTACCAGCTCCATTACCATGAAGGATATCTGTCAACAGTTTACGCACTTTCTGAGCGTAAACTTGAAAGTTACGAGCTGCTTCTTCAGAGCGACCTAGCTTAGCAGCTGAGACCATTTGCATGGCATTAGTGATTTGACTCGTATTTTTTGTTGAGGCGATTTTTGTTTTAATATCATTTAGAGATACTGCCATCTGACACCTCTATTCTTATTGGAAGCTGGTTTGATTGAGAAACTCTGTAATCGCAGCATCCAAGACTGCTTCTTCTGGCAAGTCTTTTGTATCACGAATGGTTTCCAAAATCTCTGGATGTTGAGCGTCAAAGAAAGCATGGAACTCTTCCTCGAAACGAACAATTTCATCTACTGGAACAGTATCCAAGAAACCATGTGTCAAAGCATAGAGAATGGTTACTTGTTTCTCAACAGGTAATGGTTTGTGAACAGGTTGTTTCAAGACCTCAACGGTACGACGTCCACGGTTCAACTTAGCCTGTGTTGCCGCATCCAAATCAGAACCAAACTTAGTGAAGGCTTCCAACTCACGGTATGAAGCAAGGTCGATACGAAGTGTACCAGCAACCTTCTTCATGGCTTTGATTTGTGCAGAACCACCTACACGAGATACAGATGAGCCCGCGTCAATGGCTGGACGAATACCCGCATTGAAGAGACCATCACCAAGGAAGATTTGTCCATCAGTGATTGAAATCACGTTGGTTGCGATATAGGCAGAGATATCTCCTGCTTGTGTCTCGATAAACGGTAGGGCTGTAATAGATCCACCACCAAGTTCATCAGAAACTTTAGCTGAGCGCTCAAGCAAACGGCTGTGAAGGTAGAAAACATCCCCTGGGAATGCTTCACGACCTGGAGGACGACGAAGCAAGAGAGACAGTTCACGATAAGCTACTGCTTGTTTTGAAAGATCATCATAAACGATCAAAACATGCTTACCTTGGTACATAAATTCTTCTGCCATGGCAACCCCAGCATAAGGAGCTAGGAAAAGCAATGGAGATGGTTGTGAAGCAGAGGCTGTCACAACGATTGTGTAGTCCAAGGCACCGTACTGACGTAGTGTTTCTACTTGCGTACGAACTGTTGATTCTTTTTGTCCAATCGCAACATAGATACAGATCATATCTTGACCTTTTTGGTTCAAGATTGTATCAATCGCAATGGTTGTTTTCCCTGTCTGGCGGTCACCGATAATCAACTCACGTTGACCACGACCAATCGGTACAAGGGCGTCAATAGCTTTCAAACCAGTTTGCAATGGTTCTGATACAGACTTACGTTGCATAACACCAGGAGCTGGCGCTTCTACTGGACGAGTTTTGTCAGTGTGGATTTCTCCAAGACCGTCAACTGGACGACCAAGTGGGTCCACAACACGACCAATCAGACTTTCACCTACTGGGACTTCCATGATTTTCCCTGTACGGCGGATTGTATCGCCTTCACGGATATCTGTAAAGTCACCTAGGATGATAATACCAACATCTGTTGACTCCAAGTTTTGAGCCATACCATAAGAGCCGTTTTCAAAAATCAACAACTCTCCACTCATGGCATTTTCAAGTCCGTGAGCACGCGCGATACCGTCCCCGATATAGGTTACAACACCTGTTTCAGTCACATCAAAATTGGGTTTGAAATTTTCAATTTGTTGCTTAATTAAAGCGCTGATTTCTTGTGCGTTAATTGCCAAAAGAACACCACTTTCTATTTCAAATTTTCTTTAACAACTTTAAGTTGTTGTTTAATACTCACATCAATTGTCTTGTGATTGGCAAAAATGACAAAACCACCAATAAGACTTTCATCGATTTGTTCTTTTACACTCCTTACTTTAAGAGACATTTTTTTCTCAATCAAAGGGAGCAAGCGACTCTTCTGTTCATCAGTTAAAGGATGAGCTGACGTAATCGTCACTTCAAATCGATTTGTTTCTTTTTCAAGTCGGTTCAAGCAATCTACAAGAATATCATAAAAAAGATTTGCTCTGTGATTGTAGATAAGAACCTGGATAAAGTTTTGCAATAAAGATGACACTGAATCTTGGAAGAACGCAATCGTTTTTTCCTTGTCAGACTCGTCTACTGCCACTTTTTTTAAAAAAGAAGGTAAACCAGTTTCTTCAGCAACTTGCTTGATTTGAGCTAAGTCTGAAAAGATACGGTCTTCTTCTCCTTTTTCTAAAACCAATTGGACAAAAGGCATGCTGTATTTTTCAATTACCTTTACTGTTTTCTTGTCCATTAAGCTTCTCCTAACTGATCGATATACTGATCAATAAGTTCTTTATGGGCATGACCGTCAAGGTTTTGTGAGATGATTTTACCAGCCAAGCTGATTGTCAAATCTGCTACCTCACCCTTAACGCTTTGTAAAGCTTCAGCTTTATTTTGAGCAATTTCTTGGTTCGCTTTTTCTTTCAAGCGTCCTGCTTCTAGCTTAGCATCTGCTAAAATACTAGCTTTACTTTTCTCAGCTGTTTCTTTCGCATTCTCGATGATTGTCTTAGCTTCTTTACGGCTACCAGCCAATTCATCTTCGCGTTTTTGAGCCAATACTTCTGCTTTTTGACGTGCTTGTTCAGCTCCGTCAATATCTGCTGCAATTTTTTCTGCTCTTTGTTCGAAAATGCTAGCCAAATTTGACCAAGCATATTTCTTAACCAAGACTAGCAAGAGAATAAAGGAACCAGCGATTAGTATAAAATCACCAAGTAATTCACCTACTGTTACATTCATAAACTACTCCTTTCTATTCTTCATCATTAATTTTATTTCCTAGGTACATTGAAGATAACAATGTAAATACATATGCTTGTACACAAGAAATAAAAACAGAAAATGCAGTCCAGATTAGATTTGTTCCAAAAGCAATAGGATACCAATAGAAGGCCTGATGAGAAAGTAGGACTAACATACTTGCCATCACTTCCCCTGCAAAGATATTACCAAAGACCCGCAATGCAAGTGAAAGGAGATTGGTAACTTCTTCCAAGAGATTCATTGGTGTCATAAAACCTGGTGTTACAAATGCTTTTAAATACTTTTTGATTCCACGACGACGAATTCCTTCTACGTGAGTCATTAAGATAATTGTAAAAGACAAGACCAAGTCAAATGACAAATTTGCTGTTGGTGAGGTCCAAAGATTTACACCATCTGTAGTCTGAATTCTAGCCATTAAGCCAATATTATTTGCAATGGCCATAAATAGGAATAAACAGAAATAAAAGAGAGAATAATCCTTTATCATTGGACCAAGGTTTGATTTTGTAAATCCAACAACAAAATCAAATAAATACTCTAATACATTTTGTTTTCCTGTGGGTCTCAAAGTCATATTTCGAGTTGCCCAATAAATAAAGCCAAAAATAAGTGCTACAGTCAACAAAGTCAAAACTACTATGGTTAAATTAAAGGTAACAGGACCAATATTGATGGTTGGATTAATACTTTCTTCCATCTAAAATCCTCCCTTTTTCAATTTATACTTCTTTTATTTGATGATAAATGAAAAGACAAGAGTAACGAAGAAAGTACCTTCAATAAAGGCAACCCCTAGGATCATCAAACTACGTAGTTCTGAGATGATATCTGGTTGGCGAGCAACTGATTTCAACAAACCGTTCATCAACATACCTTCACCAAGAGATACACCCATACAGGCAAGACATAGACCGAAAAATGTTAAATTCATGACGAATTCTCCTTTTAATTAAAATTTACTTACTTAGTTTAGTCCTAAAAATTGGATTTGTCAACTTTTTACTAACATTGAAAGCGTTTAATGAAAATTATTTACAATTTTACTATTTTTAAGTCTATTATATAGAAAATTTTGGAAAAAACTTGTAATAAATCCGTCTATTATCTAGGTCTTTCTGAAAAATAATGAAAAAATCCGAGATGAAATCTCGGATGGAAATTAATATATTTTTTTAACCTAATGTTCTTTTAGTAAATAGGATTAAAGGGAAAGCAACTAGAAAGCTTTCGTCCCCTACATATTTATTAAGCACGAACTGTGACGCTGGTTCCATCTTCCTTATAAAGATTGATGAGACCTTCTTTGAGAGCTCGAACCATATCTCCAGCTTGAACAGGTTGTGGAACCTTGATAGTCAATAGTTCCATTGGATTTGGAGCGCGATCGATCTTATTTCCTTTAGCATCATGCAAATCTTCGATATAAGTCTCAAAATGACGGAAACCTGGGCCATAAAACTCAACTTGGTCCCCTTCGTTAATGACGTTCCGTTGGCGAATGGTTGCTGTTTGTGTCGCATCATCGTAAGAAACCACTTCAGCGACAAACTTATACTCAGGAATTTTACGACGAGCACCAAACAACTGCTCATTTTCAGATGGTGTACCATAGTAGAAACCTGTTGCTAATTCACGTTGGGCAACCTTCCACATTTCATCAATCAAGTCCTGCTTGATAGCTTCAAACTTCTCTGGACTTTCTAGATAAGCATCAACAGCTGCCTTGTAGCAGTTTGTTACTGTTGATACGTAGTGAATAGACTTCATACGTCCTTCAATCTTGAGACTGTCCACACCGTTTTCAATCATATCTGGGATATGGTCAATCATGGACATATCAACGGCTGACATTGAAAATTCTTCAGGAATTTCACCTTTAAGACTCTTACGTTCCTTCCCAAATGGCATATCGTAAAGGTCGTACTTCCAACGACAAGACTGAGAGCAACCACCACGGTTAGCATCACGCATACTCATGTGGTTTGAAAGAGTACAACGACCAGAGTAAGAAATACACATGGCTCCATGAACAAAGGCTTCAATCTCAACATCTGTACGTTTGCGAATTTCTGCCAATTCTTCCATTGAAACCTCACGCGCCAAAACGACACGAGTTAAACCTAGTTCTTTCCAGAACTCAAGTGTTTCATAGTTAGTCGCACTTGCTTGAGTAGAAAGGTGGATTTCAAGACCAGGCGCTTCAGTCGCTGCAATCATAATCAAGGCTGGGTCAGATACGATAACTGCTGCAATTCCGATATCACGTAGTTTACGGAACCACTCACCAGCACCAGCTTCATTTCCTTCGTGCATAACCATATTAGCAGCTACATAAACCTTAGCTCCATACTTAGCCGCAAACTGCACGCCTTCTTCCATCTGTTCGAAAGTAAAGTTTCCGGCACGGCTACGAAGGCCATATGCCTGACCACCGATAAAGACAGCATCTGCTCCATACTGAACAGCTACCTTTAGCTTCTCTAAAGTCCCTGCAGGTGATAAAACCTCAGGACGTTTTAATGTTTTTGTCATGTTTTCTCCTATTTGCAATATAAAAGTTTGACGTTTTTCCTTCTCATTTTATAGTAAATAAGTGATAAAATCAAGCCTAGACAGATTGTTTTGACAATTCTAATCTTTTAAACTTTGTATAGTAATTGTTAAACTATCGAATATAAACCAATTAACAAGTAGCCAAAAAGTCTAGAAAAGTAAAAACCAGTATCCAATGATACTGGCTCGTAAAAATATATAAATTAGTCCTTAGATGACTATTCCCACTCAACTGTTGCAGGTGGTTTACTTGTAATATCGTAGACGATACGGTTAACATGATCCACTTCGTTTACGATACGTACTGAGATTTTTTGAAGGACATCCCAAGGAATTTTAGCAAAGTCAGCAGTCATACCATCGATAGAGGTGATAGCACGGATTGCGATTGTATAGTCGTACGTACGACCGTCACCCATAACCCCAACTGAACGAACACCTGTATTAACTGTAAAGTATTGCCAGATATCGCGGTCAAGACCAGCTTTGGCAATTTCTTCACGAAGGATAGCGTCTGATTCACGGACAGTTTCTAGCTTCTCTTCAGTGATTTCACCCATGACACGGATAGCAAGACCTGGTCCTGGGAATGGTTGGCGCCATACGATATGGTCTGGCATACCAAGTTCTGTACCAAGAGCACGAACTTCGTCCTTGTAAAGAGTGTTAAGTGGTTCAATCAATTCAAACTGCATGTCTTCTGGAAGACCGCCAACATTGTGGTGTGACTTGATAGTTTGAGCTGTATCCGTACCAGACTCGATAACATCTGTATATAAAGTACCTTGAGCAAGGAATTTCACATCTTTGAGCTTGCTTGCTTCGTCATCAAATACATACACAAACTCGTTACCGATGATTTTACGTTTTTGTTCAGGGTCAGAAACGCCAGCAAGTTTGTCAAGGAAGCGTTTAGCAGCGTCTGCTTTGACGATATTCAAACCAAACTTACCACCGAGCATGTCCATAACTTGATCAGCTTCACCTTTACGAAGAAGACCGTGGTCTACGAAGATACAGATCAATTGATCGCCGATCGCTTTTTGGAGAAGAACCCCAACGACAGATGAGTCAACTCCACCTGATAAACCAAGAAGGACACGTTTATCACCGACGGTTTCACGAATTTTTTGGATCTGCATATCGATGAAGTTATCCATTGACCAGTCGCCTTTAGCCTTACAGATGTTAAGGGCAAAGTTACGAAGGATGTCATTACCGTATACAGAATGACGAACTTCTGGGTGGAATTGGATACCGTAAATGTGTTTATCTGGGTTTTCAATGGCTGCATAAGGGCAGTCAGCTGATGTACCTGTACGAACAAAGTCAGCAGGAATCTCAGTAACTGCATCACCATGGCTCATCAATACAGTTTGTTCATCAGGTGTTGATTCAAAAAGAGCCGATGGTGTGTGTGTAAGAGTTGATTGACCGTATTCACGATTTCCAGCATCACCTGCAGGAACAACTTTTCCTCCAAGTTTATGGGTCAATAACTGCATACCATAACAGATTCCCAAAATAGGAATTCCAAGTTCGAAGATTTCTGGGTCAATATCAAATGAACCATCTTCGTATACAGAGTTTGGTCCGCCTGAAAGGATAATTCCTACAGGATTGATTTCACGAACTTCAGCAGCTGAAATTTTATGGCTTTTTAGTTCTGAAAAAACACCAATCTCACGGATACGGCGTGAAATCAGCTGGTTGTATTGGCTACCATAGTCCAATACGATGATTTTTTCGACATCTTTCAAATCAGTTGAAATATTGCTCATCTTTTTCCTTTCTCAAAAGAAATATCTTTTTTCAATATTCTATCACAAATAAGGGCGAATTACCAACTAAACAAGGCGAAGTTTGACTTTTTCTAGTTTATTGGGGTACAATAGAGAAAAGATAGAAATGAAGTGAAAAATATGCTACCCGCTTATATGAAAATCCATGATCAGATTAAAAAGGATATTGACGAAAATCGTTGGGCCATTGGTGAGAGACTTCCCAGTGAAAGAGATTTAGCAGAGCAGTTTGAGGTCAGCCGCATGACCCTCCGCCAAGCAATTTCCCTCTTGGTCGAAGAAGGTGTTCTGGAGCGCAGAGTTGGAAGTGGCACCTTTGTGTCTAGTACTCGAGTACAAGAAAAGATGCGAGGGACAACCAGTTTTACTGAAATTGTTAAGTCCCAAGGTAAAGTTCCCTCTAGCCAACTCATTTCCTACAGAAAAACCATTCCCAATGAGCAGGAAGTTGCCAAGCTAGGAATTTCTCCTACCGAAAATATTATCCGAATGGAGCGGGTTCGCTATGCCGACCAAGTTCCTCTAGTTTATGAAGTTGCTTCTATTCCTGAAAAATTCATTAAGGACTTTAAAAAAGAAGAAATCACTAGTCATTTCTTCCAAACCTTGCAAAAACACGGCTACCGTATAGGCAAATCACAGCAGACCATCTATGCTCGTCTTGCTAAAGAAAAGATTGCTCACTATTTGGAAGTTGAAAAAGGACATGCTATTCTTGGTCTGACTCAGGTTTCTTACCTAGAAGATGGTACTGCTTTTGAATACGTAAAAAGTCAATATGTAGGCGAACGCTTTGAATTTTATCTTGAAAATAATTAGATTACTATGCAAAAACTCTCTGTCACGGACGACAAAGAGTCTTTTTTATTTTTCTAAAAGTAGATCTTTCAAAGAAATCAAAGTTACAGCAACTAAAATCATTGCCATACCAAGAAAATCAATGGGATAAAATTGTTCATTCATAATTAGGAAGGCAAAGAAAACCGCCGAGATTGGTTCAATTGAAGCCAACAAACTTGACTTAACCGGTCCAATCAGACTGGCTCCTTTTAGAAAGGCTGTATAGGCAAAGACAGTCCCGATAAGGATAATGCCCGCAAATGCAAGGAGAAAATCAAGACTAGTCGGTATATTGGCCTGTAGAACCCCTGTAAAAGGAAGGGCGACCAAACCAGCTATGACCATTCCCACACCAATGACCAAACTGCTACCCCACTTCTTAATCAAAGTTATGGGCAAAATGATATACAGGGCGTAAGTCAGAGCAGAAAAGAGACCCCAGAACAGACCTGCAGGTGTCATAGATAACTGGTCCAACTGCCCATGTGTTGCGATCAGGAAGGTTCCTCCGATGGCTAATATGATAGAAACAATCTCTCCCAGTGTCGGCGCCACCTTATCCTTGATACAGCTATAAATTAAAATCCCAACAGGACAAACATACTGAAGCACCGTCGCGGTTCCTGCATTGGTCTCCTGAATAGCAGTTAGATAGGCAAATTGATTGAGGAAGAGACCAATTAGAGCAAAAATGAGAAGAGACAGCAAACTCTTTCTATCCTTTAAAAAGGCCAGCATTTTATCCTTTGCAGTAGCATAAGCCAAGACCATGAGAATCCCACCAGCGATTAAAAGACGCAAGTTGGTCAAAACCAGAGCCGAAATTCCGTGTGCCATCAGGTATTGGCCACTCGTTCCTGACAAGCCCCAAGCAATCCCAGCCACAACTGTTAATAGAGTCCCTTTTAAACTATTTGACATGTCTCTCCTTACTCTTCTTTGCGAATCAAGTCCATCACTTGATTACGGTCTACAATCCATTGAGCCCTCTCATCCTTTTCATAGGTACGATTCGATAGAAAAATGACCGCTTCTTGATTCTGACGATTCCACATGATAAAGGTACCTGTATAGCCCGTATGGTCTAGCCAATCTCCTTCCAAATTCCATGCCAAAGAACGTTCCTTGTCATCCAAAGGAGAAAAATTTTGACTCAAATCTCTTGCAAAATCATCTGCTAAATAGTGTTCTAAAAAGATTTGTAAATCCTTTAAAGTCGAAAACAAACCAGCACTACCTGCATGTCTTCCCAGGAGACGAGCCTTGGGATCATGTACCACGCCAGCCTCTACACCTCTGACTGTTGGAACAGCAAGCTCAACAGGGCCAAACTTGGTTTCCTCCATTCCCCAAAGATTCCAGACTTGTTCTTGTAAAATCACATCCAAGTCTTGATTAAAGGTTCTTTCCAAAATAAAACCTAACAGCAAAAAATGGACATCCGAATAAAGAAAGGCTGGCTGACTTCGTCTCTTAAGATGAAACATCGCTTCCTTTAATTCAGGTGCTGTTAAAAGATCACGATTGGGAATAAAAGGATCAAGATCTGTTGCGTGAGTCAAGAGCTGGCGAATAGTGATGTCTGGATAATCACTCTCAGCTAAAAAATCTGTTACCGGTCTGTCAATATCTAATTGACCTTTTTCCCACAAGAAGGTAAAAACGGTACCAACCCCAACAACCTTGCTGACACTAGCTAGATCATAAACTAGTCCTGCCTCAGTCTGCAAGCCATGTTCTGGGTCACTCTGGCCTAAATAGAACTCCGTCCATTGATGGTCCTTAAAATACGCAAAAGAGGCTCCAGGATAAATCCCTGCCTCGATTTGTTCTTCTATTTTTTTAATAATCTTGGTCCACTTCATACTTTTTCAAACCACAATTCAACATTATTTCTATCTTTACCAAGGAAGAATTTTTCAGACTTAGGAATAAAATATTCTGTAGACTCAAACTTCTGGCGAAGACTTGCTATATCTAGTTCATTGACCAAGAACTTGAGCATAGATAAGTCCCAAGTAGCCGTATTGTCCACAGTCAAATCTTGACCCTGAGCTGGGATAAAATCAAGTGACACCCCAATTTCAGATACTTCCAAGAAACTTTCGATATCAGTTGGAAAATGTAATTCCATAGAAATCTCAAATTTACTTAAAGAAATTGACTCCAGATCTGTTTGAAATTCAGGGTTTTCTTCTACTTCTACTAGACTTTCTCTATCATCTTCCGAATGAATCAAAACCAAATCATCTTCTGGAGAGTAAATTTCAAAAGCATAGCCATTCTGCCCCTTATATAATTGATGAATCGAATCTGTTTTAGATAAGAGTCCTTCAATTTCTAAGGGATTTTCCACTTTGACAATCAATCTAGCTAGTTTTTTTCGTCCCTCTACCTTACGAGTGCGCATACTTGGAGCTTCTTCTAAAACCAGCTTTTCTAGACCTGTTTGATCACCTAGTGACAGAAAGGCTGATTCTTCTAACAAGGCCTTCATGCCAAGGGTTTCAATATAAAATGTTTCATTTAATTTTCTATTATTAACTTTTAAAGTAGGAATAATCCGTACAATCTGATTTACATTCATAAATTCCTCCAACTCTTTTATTTTAAAGGATTTTAGAATTTTTTACAAGATATTATGCTCAAATTTACCGATTTTTCGTAAAATTTCATCTAAAAAACCGAGGATTCCCTCGGTCTCAATTTCTTATAGGTAAAGGAATTTGAAGATAGCTACTGCCGCAATTGCTGCTGCGATAGGTGCTACTACTGGTACCCAAGAATACCACCATTTTGAATCACCTTTGTGCTCACCAAGAACTGATTTTGGAAGGAAAGCATGAAGGAGACGTGGTCCCAAGTCACGGGCTGGGTTCAAGGCAGGTCCTGTAGGTCCACCAAGTGATGTTACCAAGGCCATAACAAGGAATCCAAGTGCCAAGTGAGCAATTCCAAGACCAGATGTCATAAATGGTGCTACTTGTTCTTTAGCTTGGTCAAGTGCTGCTGTTACTTGCTCTTGAGGAATGGTTTGACCTTGAGTAGTTGCTTGAGCAACTTGAGCATTAATAGCCGCTTGTGCTTTTGATACTAATTCAGCACCAAAGAAGTTTTTAGTCATACCAAGAGCTGCAAAGAAAAGAACAAATGAACCAACAAACTCGTTTACAAAACCGTTAACAGTTGCTGCGAAACGTGCTTCTTTTGTACCATTATCCAAACTTGAAATGGTTGAGAAAGTACCCAAGATATTGTTTGGATTTTCAGTTTTCAAGTAATATGGGCGGTGTGTTGCCACAACCAAAGCTTGACCAAAGATAGCACCCAAAACTTGTGCAAGGATATAAGGCGCTACTTGTGCCCAAGGGAAGAGACCGCTGATCGCAAGTCCAAGAGTGAAGGCTGGGTTGATGTGGTTACCTGATACGTTACCAAACATCAAGGCTGGAATCATAACCCCCATACCATAACCAACAGCGATAACGATCCAGCCACTTTGGTGACCTTTCGTACCTTTAAGTTCAACGTTGGCAACTGCACCATTTCCAAGAATGATCAAAATAGCAGTAGCCAAAAATTCAGTGGCATATTTAATTGCCCATGTGAAATCCATTTGATAGATTCTCCTTAAAATTTTTTAGACAATCCTTATTCTATCAATTTTTATATCTTTTAGCAACAGGTTTTCTAAAAGAATACATGAGAAAGCGGTTTTATTTCTCTTATTAAAACAAAAGGATTAAGGAGGTGCATTTCCTTAATCCGAGAGTTCTTATTCTTGACGTTGTCCGAAATCAGCAATCATCTGCTCCATTTCTTGTCGACTCGAAGTCGTCAGCATATAAAGGTAATCCCCTTGAAGTTCCGCGAAGGCTGCAGGCATGATTTTTTTAACCTTGAACTGGTGAGTATATTTGGCAAGCAAGTCCTCCTCAGAATAAACATAGTGAGTATTTGCACGACGGGATGTAGCTAAACAATATTGAGGTTCAAAGTCTGACGCTGGGAACTCTTCTCCTGCTACAATAGCTGCATAGCCACGATAGAGGTCCAAGGAATGGGCAAAGTTATAAACATCAATGGTAAAACCACCTGCAGGACGGTTATTGTACTCAATGGCAATGTAGTCGTCCCCTTCACGGAAGAACTCAATATGGAAGAACCGTTCTCTCATACCAAATTCCTTGACAATGGCCTCACCATATTTACGTAATTTGGGATCCATATCCTTAAGAACATAGTAGGAATTGTCCATCTTGTAAATCATGAGATCAAGCGGTGTATAGGCGTAGTCAAAAGTCGTTGAGAAGACAATCTTACCATCCTTGTCTACGAGCCCGTCAAAGGTACAGATTTCACTAGAAGTAACAAATTTTTCAAAGAAATAAACGGTCGAATGGTCCCATTCTTGCTTAAAGTGATTGATATCATCTTCTGTCTCAAGCTTAAAGGTCGCGGCTGCTCCCACTCCATTGTCAGGTTTGGCAATCATTGGAAGGCCGATTTCATTCACAGCTTGATCCACATCTGCTTCCGTCTTGATAACAGCTCCAGGTACCACGGGGACACCTGCTTTTTTGAACAATTTCTTCATTTCAGACTTAAATTTAGTCTTTTTGAGGTCTTCTGGTTTGGCACCAAAGACATTAAATTGTTCTCTGAGTGTTGCATCCAGCTCAAGCCAGTATTCATTATGGGACTCGATGCGATCGATAGGACCATGCTTGTAGAAAAGAAAGGCTACAGCACGTTTGACTTCGTCTATGTTCTCAAGATTGTCCACACGGAAATACTCAGTCAGGCTAATGCGTAAGGGCTCATCCAATTGCTCGTAAGGTTCTTGGCCAATTCCCAAGACTGTGATGCCTTTATTAGCTAGTTCAATAGTAAACTGTTGAAAGTTTTGCGGATAGTAGGGAGAAATAACAAGGTAATTCATAGGTAACTCCTTTTATAAATAGAGATTGCCAAGGAAATAAGGCATTTGTTTGCGCCACCATTCCCAGTCGTGGGCGACATCGTGTCCCCATTCAGCAAACCAGGCTGGAATTTGTTTCTGATCAAATGCTTCTTTGAGCTTGTAAAAGGATGGTAAACCGTCTTGTTCCCAGGCACCAAGACCCGTACACAGCACAATCTCTGCCTGACGATAACGGTCAATAAACCAGCCGTCGTTCTGGTTCCAGATATAATCTACTGGCG
Organism: Streptococcus sp. 27098_8_103; assembly: GCF_041432345.1. GTDB lineage: Bacteria > Bacillota > Bacilli > Lactobacillales > Streptococcaceae > Streptococcus > Streptococcus mitis_BV. The sequence continues at coordinate 10,711 of NZ_JAPVZK010000026.1, read as the reverse complement.
AGTTTTGGTAAATAGCATCGTCATTGTAGTAATCGCCGACAAAGAAACGTGCGTCGTAAACACCACTGAGAGCAATCACCTTGGTAAAGACATCTGGATGTTGGAGGAAAAAGTTGACTGCATGGTAGGCGCCCATGGAGCAACCTGTCGTCATCATACCATCAAACCAACCTGTCTTGTGCTTGATAAAAGGAATAGCCTCCTCAATCACATAACGCTCGTAGGCACGGTGCATCTCTGCTTGGTCATGACCATTTTTCCAAGTGGCCAACCAGCTCTCACTATCTACACTGGATAGGGTAAAGAACTGAACACGGCCTTCCTCGATAAAAGAAGCACAAGCATCAATCATGCCAAAATCATAGTATTCATTGTGACTACCACCTGATGAAGCAAAGACCACAACTGGAATCCCTGCATGTCCATAACGATTAAGGTACATTTCACGGTTAAGATTGCCACTCCAGTGGCTAAGGTTTTCAATATGCATTGGCTTTCTCCTTTTCTAACTTACCATTTCTCTGCAAAAAATCTCAGACAGTCTGGTAAATTCTCCGACCAAGGGATTTCACTATGGATGGCACCAGATTGAACTTTCAAGACAAGATTATCTAAGTGTACCCCACCTGCTATCAAATCATGGTAATACCGAAGAGACGAATCGATATAGGCTTGTTTGATATTACCAGCCATCAGGGTCTTGTCCGTATCATCTGCTTCTTCAGTTCCAACATAGATAAAGATACGCTGGTCAGGCGATAGTTTCTTGCGTTCAATATAGCGATTAAAGGCTTCTTGATGGAGCCAGTTGGCAGATGAAAAGACGCCCAAGCAACCAATTTGGTCTTGGTATTCCAAACCGATAAACTGGGTAATATTGCCTCCTAGTGAAGACCCAATCATAGCCGTATGCTGGCAGTCAGCTTTAGTACGGTAGGTCTCATCGATAAATGGCTTGACCACCTCCATAACAAACTCGGCATACTCCACGCCCTTACCGCCAAATTGCTGTCCTGGGATAGGAGATTCTTGGAACTTCCAAGCCGCATACTCATTCATCCGCCCCATACCATCATTGTCAATGGCGACGACAATCATGCGACTGATATCAGGATTACGCTTAATAGCTGGGATAATCTTCCATGAATGGCCAATGAAGGACTCTTTACTATAAAAAACATTTTGCCCGTCATGAAAGTAAACAACAGGATAGGAACGATCCGTGTCTTTCTCATAATCTTTAGGAAGCAGAACACGTACACGGCGTTCCTTACCTGTATAAGGAACCTTGAGTTTGTGTTCTTTCATTTTTAAATAAAAGTAGGATTGATTCATTGTCAGAAAACTCTCTATATTCAAAATTTTATCTCATTATATCATAAAAATAGAAAAAAAGTCAGTTTTGCTTCCATTTTTGGATTAAAAACTAACTTTTTCATTTAACTTTCTAAATTCTTTTGGATTTTCTGATTAGAGAAGATTGTCAATCAAGTCATCGACTTCATCTTTTTCAGCCTGCGGTGTAATCTCAGTAATCATGATTCCAGCCACTGCTCGCTCTACTAATCCTTCAACATCCATACGAGCTTCATACTGCTCCGCATTCTTAATCTTAGGATTTGTTTTCGGACGATCTGGCGCAAAAATCGTACAGCAGTCTTCAAACGGTTGGATTGAAATGTCAAAGGTATCGATTTCCTGGGCGATGTCAATGATTTCCAACTTATCCATTGTCACAACTGGACGGATGATGGGAGTGTTGGTAACTGCATTGATAGCCTGCATGCTCTCCAAGGTTTGGCTGGCTACTTGACCTAGGCTTTCCCCATTGATGATAACTAAACCATTTCGTACCTCACGAATACGGTCGGTAATCCGCATCATAAAGCGACGAGTTAGAGTCATCAAATAAGCTTCCGGCGCCTTGACCTTAATTTCCTCTTGAATCTCTGTGAAAGGAACTTCGATAAACTGGATATTTCCCCCAAACTTGGTCAATTTACGGGTCAAGTCTTGGGCTTTTTTAAGAGCACCAGGACTGGTGTAAGGTGGGCTGGCAAAGTGAACTGCCTCAATATCTACCCCACGTTTAAGAGCAAGATAACCTGCTACAGGTGAGTCGATCCCTCCTGACAACATGAGCATCCCTTTACCTGAAGTTCCAACTGGCAAACCACCAGCCCCACGAATGGTTTCATAAGAAAGGTAGGCTGCCTCTTCTCGAATCTCCACTTGGAGATTGATATCAGGACTTTTCATTTGAGCTTGTACGTTTGGAATTGCTTCGAAAACAGCTCCTCCAAGCGTTTGGTTGAGTTCACGACTGTCAAGTTCAAAGTTGTGGTCGCTACGCTTGCTAGAGATTTTAAAGGTCATGCCTTCCTTGTAGATGTCCTCCATAATCTCTTGGACAGAAGACTTCAAAACTTCTACAGATTTTTCAACCTTATAAACAGGGGAAAAGTTTTGAATTCCAAAAACTTGTTTGAGCGATTCTGCTACTGCTGTGTAATCTGCTCCATTGAGGTAAGCATGGGCACGGTCGCGATCTGCCGTTACCTTAACTTGGGGATAGATAGACAAAACGTCTGAAATATTATTACGAAGTTTATTGATGAAACGCATACGGTTTTTACCCTTGGTTGACAGCTCACCGTATCGAATCATAATTTCTGAATATTGCATGAATGCTCCTATCTTACTTTTCTAGTTTGATTGTAAATCAATTTTAACTTGGTCAAAAACTGCTCGACCTGACTCATATCATTTTCAAGGTCTAGGCTAAGACGCACAGCTGACTGGGCCTTATCTTTATCCACTCCCATGGCAATCAGGGTTCCGGCTGGTTTCCCTGCCTTGGACGAACAAGCAGAGGTCGTTGAGATGAAAATATCATAGTCTTCAAAGGCGTGAACAATGACCTCACCACGAACACCCTTAATTCCAAAAGTTAGGATATGAGGGGCAAAGTCTTCCTCATCTGAAAAGACAAAAATATCTGGATAGTCCAGAAGTGCTTGACGAATCACTGCCTTCATCTGCCCAGTCTTGCTAGTAAAGATATCTAGCTTTTCCATAGACAAACGGAGAGCCTTGGCTGTAGCTGCAATCCCTGCCACATTTTCAGTTGTCGAACGGTAATCACGTTCCTGACCACCACCTGTCAACAGAGGTGTAATTTTCTTACCAGACTTGATATAGACAAAACCAACACCTCGAACTCCGTGGAACTTGTGACTAGAGAAAGTCGCAAAATCCACTCGTTCTGTCAGATATTTTTCAGTCGGAATCTTAGCAAGTGCCTGAACCGCATCAACATGGAAGGAAATAGTCGGCTTGTCTGCTAACAGTTCTGAAATAGCTTGAATAGGTTGAGTCGAGCCAATTTCATTGTTTACTGCCATGATGGAAACGAGGGTCGTATCAGGTCTTATCAAACCTGCTAACGCCTCAACATCCACAAATCCTTTGTTATCAACTGGAGCAAAATCTACTTCAAATCCTTGACTTTTCAACCAGAGGGCTGACTCTTTGACTGCCGGATGTTCAATGGCTGATACAATGATGTGTTTTCCAAACTGAGCCTTTTCAAAGGTCACACCCTTGATGACCCAGTTATCTCCTTCTGTCCCACCAGAAGTAAAGAAGATTTCATCGCTTTTCTTACCGATTAAATCTGCAATCTGTTGGCGAGAAGCATCTAAGATTCGTGTTGCCTGGTCTCCCAAACGATGGAGACTAGATGGATTTCCTAAAATTTTTGAAGCGACCTGCATATAAGTTTCAAGGGCTTCAGGATAGGGCTTGGTCGTCGCCGAATTATCAAAGTAAATCATGTTTTCTCACGCTTTCTAAAATCACTCCTTCTATTGTATCATGAAACGGAGCCTGCGACAAGAAAGGGCAATTTCTCTTTTTTTAAGATTTTTTTAAAGAAATGCGGTATAATAAATTTTAATTAAAGGAGAGAATGTATGTCTAATTATCGTAGAACTTCAAAACCAAAAACAGAACACATCAAAAAAGGCTTTACAGTCTTTCAAAAAACCGTCGCCACTATCGGTAGTATTCTTGGCTTAATTACCGCAAGTATCACTATCATGAACGCCTTGGATAATAACAAAAATACTAAAAAAGAACCTACGACAAGCCAGACGACAACAATTGTCAAAGAAATTCAAAAGGAATCCCCTCAGGAAAATACTAGTCCCAATAAGGAAAACAACACTTCTCAAGAAAAAACACAGCAAGAGGAAACACCAAAATCTAGCGTCAAGGAAGAGAAAAAAGAAGAGCAGAAAGCAGCAACTCAGGATTCTTCTACTCCTACTCCAAGTAAACCTGCCACTGATAATGAAAAACAGTCCAATAATACTCCAACTTCGGAAAATAAAACTAATCAATAATCACTAAAATAGCCTCCTTCCAAGCTTGGAAAGAAGCTATTTTTTTATTGTTGTAAAACTTTTCTTGGTTTGGTACCTTCAGCTGGACCAATGACACCTGCTATCTCAAGCTCTTCCATGAGACGGGTCGCACGGTTAAATCCAACTGACAATCGACGCTGAATCATAGATGCGCTGGCTTTCTGGGTTTCGATCACCAAAGCCTTGGCTTCTTCAAAGAGCGGATCACCACCAGATTCACCATCTGAAAATTCTCCTTCATTTTCAGAAACCTCACCTGGATCAAAACTCTCATCGTAGTCCGCATCTGCCTGAGCCTTGATAAAGTTTACGATGCTTTCAACATCATCATCCGAGATAAAGGATCCTTGGAGACGAACTGGATGATTTTCATCGATTGGTTTAAAGAGCATATCTCCACGTCCAAGAAGTTTCTCAGCTCCATTTTCATCCAAGATGGTGCGCGAGTCTGTACCTGATGATACCGCAAAAGCCACTCGAGATGGGACATTGGCCTTGATCAGACCAGAAATGACATCAACGGATGGACGCTGAGTTGCAAGAATCATGTGGATACCTGCAGCACGCGCCTTCTGTCCGAGACGAATGATAGCATCTTCCACTTCCTTGCTGGCTACCATCATAAGGTCAGCCAACTCATCCACAATTACAACAATGAGTGGTAGCGGAACCTGCTTGTACTCAGACTGAGCATTAAACTCTTCTACCTTGGCATTAAAACCTGCAATATTCCGAACTCCCACCTTGGCAAAGAGTTCATAACGATTTTCCATTTCATCCACGACCTTTTGCAAAGCCTTGCTGGCCTTACGTGGATTGGTCACGACTGGAATCAAGAGGTGGGGAATATCATTGTAAACAGACAACTCAACCATCTTGGGATCGACCATCATAAATTTAACTTGGTCAGGTCTCGCCTTCATGAGGATGCTAGCGATAATGCCGTTAACAGCTACTGACTTCCCTGAACCCGTTGAACCTGCAACTAGCAAGTGGGGCATCTTGGAAAGGTCAAAAGCTCTTGCGGTGCCATTAACCGCCTTTCCTAGAGGAACTTCCAAGAGATTTTCTGCTTTTGTTTGAGATTGTTCCCATAGTTCGCGGAAGGATACAGTCGCAATCTCAGAGTTGGGTACTTCGATTCCGACCAGGGATTTCCCTGGGATAGGTGCTTCGATTCGAACATCCTTGGCTGCCAAGGCTAGAGCAAGGTCGTCTGCGAGATTGGAAATGCGGTTGACCCGTACACCCACTGCTGGCTTGACTTCATACTTGGTTACTGAAGGTCCAATTTCAGCCCGTTCAACCGTTACCTTGATACCAAAGCTAGCAAAGGTTTCTTCTAGGATTTTGATGTTTTCACGAACGATTTTCTTCTCTTTAGACTGGTCTTTTGGTTTATCTGGGGCAAAGAGTTGTAAGCTTGGAAGTTTGTATTCGAGGGCTTCCTTTGCTGAAAAATCGACCTGAACATCTTCAACATCAGAGCCATCTTCCTTTTCAGGGAATTCAAGTTCAGCTTGAGGCAGGATGATTTCTGGTTCCACCCACTCTTCTTCTGGAATAGGTGGAACGTCAAGCACAACATCTTCTGTCAGAATTTCACCCGTTTCCATATCAACAGGAGGCATATCGAGTAAGGCTTTTTCAGCCTCTTCTTTTTCTAATCTAGCCTCTTCCTCAGCCTTTTGGCGAGCTTTTTCTTCTTGTTTGACAAAACGTTCCTCTTTTCGACGCTCATGCCCTTCCCGCCATTTGGCAAAGCCTTTACTGCAAAATTCAGCAATATCGTAAACAGACCAAGGACTGACTAGGAGGGCACCCACTAAAATCAAGATAGAACCAATAAAGTAAGTACCGATATTTGAGAAGAGAAAGGCTGTTGGCACATAGAGTCCAACCCCAATCAAGCCACCTCCAGCAAAACTGGTCGTTCGAAAACCAGTCAAATCAGTCACAACCTGAGCCATGGTTCCTTTTAGAACGGACTTGCCCAAACCATATTTCCAAACTAAGTAGGCCTCAAAAATCAGGAGCAAGCCAGCAAATATGGTGAAAAATCCTGATAAGAGTCCTTCCTGTTTTCGAATCCACTTGAAAAAGAAGAGGTAGAGCAGGATACCAAATATTGCCAGATAAGCTAGGCTACCCACCAACAAGCGAATTAAATTGTAAAGGCTTATACCTGCAGCCCCTAATTTGAAGGCTGCGAAAATCAATAAAATCGCTATTCCTAGCGAAATCAACATCCGTTGAATCGCTTCTTTTCTTTCGAGTTCTGCTTTAGACGGTCTCCGTCTTGTTTTACTTGTATTCTTGTTTGCCATTCTTCTATTATACCATATTTCACAGGTATTTCGGAAAGAGAAAAAGACTGCACCAAACGGTCCAATCTTTTTATTTTCTATCTAATTTTTATGCTTGAGATTTGCGTAGGTAACCATAGACCACACCGCTCACGATTGCTCCTACCAAGACAGCAACGAGGTAAAGAAGAGCATTAGAAGTAAGGGCGATAACGAAAATTCCTCCGTGTGGCGCCATGAGTTTGATACCAGTAAGACCAACGAGGCCACCTGCTACTGCTGAACCAAGGATGAAGCTTGGAATCGCACGAGCTGGGTCAGCGGCACCAAATGGAATCGCTCCCTCAGTGATAAATGACAAGCCCATGATGATGTTTGTCAAACCAGAGTTGCGTTCTTCTTTGGTAAATTTATCTTTGAAAAGAAGAGTTGCGACAAAGATTGCAAGTGGTGGCACCATTCCTCCAGCCATAACTGCTGCCATAGCCACAGAACCACCTGAAGAAACAGTCGCTGCAAGCGTACCTGTACCAAAGACATAGGCAGCTTTATTGACTGGTCCACCCATGTCAACAGCCATCATACCACCAAGAATGATACCAAGAAGGACAGCCGAACCTCCTCCAAGACCGCCTAGGAAGTTATTCATAGCAGTGTTGATTGCTGCCATTGGGATGTTAACAGCTAGCATGGCAAATCCAGTCAAGATTGTTCCAAGAAGTGGCAAGAGAAGGATTGATTTAGCACCTTCAAGCGAACGAGGAACTTTAACGTATTTCTTGATAGCAAGAACCAAGGCACCTGCGATAAATCCACCCACAAGGGCACCTAGGAAACCAGATGAGACACCTGCAAGAGTTGAAGTTGCTTCACCACCTGCTGCATAAGGGATCTTACCAAAGGCAAACCCTTCTTTGGCAATAGCACCAGCCACGAAACCTGCTACCAAACCTGGTTTTTCAGCGATAGAGTAGGCAACATAACCTGCAAAAACTGGAAGCATCAAACCAAAGGCTGCACCACCAATTTTCATGAACATAGAGGCTAACTCATGGTAAGAACCAAGATTGCCAAGATTTTCATTTGGAACACCCAAAGCACCGTCAATCAAGAAGGCAAGGGCAATCATGATACCACCACCGATAACGAATGGCAACATTTGAGATACACCACTCATCAAGTGTTTGTAGAAGGCACCACCAAGGCTTTGTTTTTCGTTGCTTGCTGTTGCAGCTTTTGCACCATTAGCGGCACGGTAGACTTCCGCTTCTCCTGAAAGAGCCAAGTTAATCAACTCTTCTGTTTTACGGATCCCGTCAGCAACTGGACGATTGATCAATGGTTTGCCATCGAAACGATCCATTTCAACTGCCTTGTCTGCTGCGATGATAACAGCTTTAGCTTTACGGATATCTTCTGCTGTCAATTGGTTACCAACACCGCTAGCACCGTTGGTTTCGACCTTAATTCCAACACCCATTTCAGAAGCCACTTTTTGAAGAGCTTCTTGGGCCATGTAAGTGTGGGCAATACCTGTCGTACAAGCTGTAACAGCCACGATAAAGTCACCAGAGTCATTAGCAGGTGCTTGAACAGGCTCTTCAGTTTTTTCGGAAGCTTTGTCAAAAAGTTCAATGACTTGGTCAGCTGATGTTACTTGACGAAGTTTGTCAGCAAAACCGTCTTTCATCAAGTATTGAGACAATTCTGCCAAGGCTGCCAAGTGAGTGTCATTGGCACCTTCTGGAGCCGCAATCATGAAGAAGAGGTCAGTTGCTTGTCCATCCAAGCTCTCATAATCAACACCCTTATTTGACTTGGCAAAGAGAACTGTCGCTTCTTTTACAGCAGCGTTTTTGCTGTGAGGCATAGCGATTCCGTCACCCAAACCTGTAGAAGTCAGAGCTTCACGCGCCAAAATTCCTTCTTTAAAGGTTTCAAAATCTGTCACATAACCATGTTCTGTTAGGCTTTTAATCATTTCTTCAATGACAGCTGTTTTTTCAGTCGCCTGCAAATCCAGCAACATGACATCTTTTCTCAATAGGTCTTGAATTTTCATCTTTTTCTACCTCAACTTTTTCATATGTTTCTTTAATAAATTCTGCTGTTGCCAAGTCATCTGAGAAGGTGGTTGCCGTTCCACAAGCTACTCCCCATTTGAAGGCTTCTACTGCGTCTTTTGATTTGACAAATTCACCTGTAAATCCAGCGACCATAGAATCACCAGCCCCAACTGAATTTTTGACTGTCCCTTTGATTGGTTTAGCAAAGTATGCTCCCTCAGATGTGACAAGAAGGGCACCGTCGCCAGCCATAGAGATAATGACATTTTGAGCACCTTTAGCCAGTAACTCACGAGCATAGTTCTCGATTTGATCCAAACTTTCGAGTTTCACTCCAAAGATAGCTCCAAGCTCGTGATTATTTGGTTTGACCAAAAGTGGTTGATAGTCCAAACTATCAATCAAGGTCTGTCCTTCAAAGTCACAAACGACTTGCGCACCAGTCTGGCGTGTCAAGGCAATTAGATCCTTGTAGATGGCATTGCCTAGATTTTTAGTACTTGAACCTGCAAAGACAACTATATCTTCTGCTGTCAGACTAAATAAAATAGCTTTCAATTCTTCTAGCTGATCCGGCTCAACAGTTGGACCAGTCCCATTGATTTCTGTCTCTTGGTCTGCTTTGATTTTAACATTGATACGAGTATCTTCTGATACTTGGACAAAACGTGTCTCGATTTCTTCCTCTGCTAAAGTATCTGTGATAAATTTACCAGTAAAGCCTCCGATAAATCCCGTCGCTGTATTTGGTATATCCAAACGTTTCAAAACACGACTGACATTGATTCCTTTCCCTCCAGCAAACTTATCATCACTGTCCATACGATTGACACTACCGACTTGGACTTGGTCCAAACGAACGATATAATCAATAGATGGATTGAGTGTGACTGTATAAATCATACTTCTATTACCTCCGTTTTCTCCTTAATAGCCTGCAAGAGCTCATGCCCTTGACTTGTGATAACAATAGCTCGTTTGAGTGGTGCTACTTTGGCAAAGCAAGTTTGTCCAATTTTTGACGAATCCACCAAGACATAGGTCTGTTTGGCATTCTCTAAAATAGCACGCTTAACAGCTCCCTCCTCCATATCAGGAGTCGTATAATAGCCATCGTCCACACCATTCATTCCGATAAAGGCACGGTCAAAGTGCAATTGGTTAATCTGGTTAAGAGCAACGCCCCCTATGCTAGCATCTGTCGCCATCTTGACACTTCCTCCAACCATGACAGTTGGAATCTGCTTTTCAACCAACTGAGCAGCATGGTGAATCGAGTTGGTCACGACTGTAACATTCTTATTGCCCAATTCATGAATCAAAAAGGCAGTTGTTGTTCCAGCATCGATAAAGATGACATCTTGTTCCTTGATGAGAGAGGCTGCTTTCTGAGCCAGCAACTTCTTCTCTTGAAGGTTTTTGACAGATTTTTCTTGAATGGTTTCTTCTTCCTGCAAGGAATGGGGCAATTCTGCTCCACCATGTACGCGACGAAGCTTGTTTTCTGCTTCCAACTCATCCAAGTCTCTTCGAACCGTTGATTCTGACGTTTCTAGCAAACTAACTAATTTCTCTAGAGAAACTACATGATGTTGATTTAACTCCTCTAAAATCAGTTGTTTCCGCTCTGTTTTTAACACTGAATCACCTCCTGTTATCGTTTACACTATTCATTCTATCACACTTTCTTTCAAAGTCAAGCATTTTTTATCATTTTCTTTCATTTTCTGTCACTGACTCCTTAACTTTAAATAAATTTGCAAGAAAGAAGGCTTTATGGTAGACTAAGTTAGTAAACAATGGAAGATTACTCAAGAGGCTTAAGAGGCCGTGTTGGAAACGCGGTAGGCGTGTTAAAGCGTGCGTGGGTTCGAATCCCATGTCTTCCGTTTATTTTAAAAAAGATACCCAA
>NZ_JAPVZK010000025.1:0-29933 GCF_041432345.1 Streptococcus sp. 27098_8_103 | reverse complement strand
CTATGAAATTTTTTCAAATAATCTTCAAAAAAAGCTTGAAAGTGTTTACAAATAGTGATAAAATGGAATAAGTAGAATCATGAAAACGAAATTTTCATACCGTCTCTTTTTTGGAGTCTCGTGAGGTATGATATAGAAAGGAAATGGAATGAATACAGACGATACAGTAACGATTTATGATGTCGCCCGTGAAGCAGGAGTTTCAATGGCGACAGTTAGCCGTGTAGTCAATGGCAATAAGAATGTAAAAGAGAATACTCGTAAAAAAGTGCTTGAGGTGATTGACCGTTTGGATTACCGTCCAAATGCAGTGGCGCGTGGTCTTGCAAGTAAAAAGACAACCACTGTCGGTGTGGTGATACCAAATATTACCAATGGTTATTTCTCAACGCTTGCCAAAGGGATTGATGATATTGCTGAAATGTACAAGTATAATATCGTTCTTGCTAATAGTGATGAGGATGATGATAAGGAAGTTTCAGTTGTCAATACCCTGTTTTCTAAGCAAGTGGATGGTATCATCTTTATGGGGTACCACTTGACTGAAAAAATTCGTTCAGAGTTTTCTCGTTCTCGAACACCAGTTGTTCTTGCAGGAACTGTGGATGTAGAACACCAACTTCCAAGTGTTAATATTGACTACAAACAAGCTACGATTGATGCAGTGACCTACCTTGCTAAAGAAAATGAGCGCATTGCTTTCGTAAGCGGTCCACTAGTGGATGATATCAATGGTAAGGTTCGTTTGGTTGGCTACAAGGAAGCCTTGAAAAAAGCAGGTATTTCTTATAGCGAAGGATTGGTATTTGAGTCTAAATACACTTATGAAGATGGTTATGCCTTGGCAGAACGCTTGATTTCATCAAACGCAACTGCAGCAGTTGTAACAGGTGATGAGCTGGCAGCAGGTGTCTTGAACGGCCTTGCTGATAAGGGTGTATCAGTACCAGAAGAATTTGAAATCATTACTAGTGATGATTCACAAATCTCACGCTTTACCCGTCCAAACTTGACAACTATTGCCCAACCTCTTTATGACCTTGGGGCCATCAGTATGCGTATGTTGACCAAGATTATGCACAAGGAAGAGTTGGAAGAACGTGAAGTTCTCTTACCTCATGGTTTGACAGAACGTCGCTCAACACGAAAACGGAAATAGAAAAAATCAGGGAATCGTGCAGATTTCCTGATTTTGCTTTCTGGAGAAGAGACTTACCCTTCCATATAGTCTTTCAAAGCCTGTCCTCTTAGTCCGGCATTGAGGGCAATGAGGAGTTTCAAACGGGCTTTTTGGGCATTGAGTTCTTTAACAAAGAAAACGCCTGATTTTTGCAACTGTACGCCTCCACCTTGGTAGGCATAAACAGGTTCCGCTATACCGTTAAAGCATCGTGATACCAGGGCGACTGGGATTCCTTTTTGCAGAAGGTTTTCTAATTTTTGAGCCGTTTCTTTGGGAATATTACCAGCTCCGAAGGCTTGGATAATCAAGCCGTCCAATTGTTCCAAATCCAGCATATCAATCAGCTCATCTGTCATACCTGCATAAGCCGAGATGATAGGGACTAAGCCTTGTATGTGATCAAGGTCAAAGCGAACACGAGGTTCAGCTGTTTTGAAGTAGAGGATTTCCCGCTTCGTAATCAGACCAAGTGGCCCATGTGTTGGGGTCTGGAAGGTGCCGACGTTGGTCGTATGCGTTTTAGTAACATACTTGGCAGCATGGATTTCATCGTTCATAACAACCAAAACCCCTTTGTCAGCAGCCCTGTCATCGCTAGCCACCCGTAAAGCACTCAGATAGTTATAAACACCGTCGCTGCCGAGTTCGTTAGAGCTACGCATGGCCCCTGTTAGAACGATAGGCATATGGGGAACTTCCATGGTATCAAGGAAATAGGCTGTTTCCTCTAAAGTATCGGTTCCATGTGTAATCACAACCCCATCGTAGTTATCTGCTTCCTCTTTTATTTTCTGGTAGAGGGCTAGCATATGCTTGGGTTTGATATGGGGGCTTGGCAGGTTAAAAAAGTCTAAGGCGTGGACTTGGATTCCTTCAAGTGGGTTGGACACATGGTTCATGGGATTATCTGAACTCGTCACAACAGCGCCAGAAGCATCGGCCTGCATGGAAATAGTTCCACCCGTATGTAAAACAAGGATTTTCTTAGGCATGATTTACTCACTCTTTCTGAAATGTGGTATAATCATTGTATCACAAAAGGGGAGATTGGGATAGGATGGAAGTCAAAGCTGTTTTTTTTGATATCGATGGAACCTTGGTCAACGATCACAAGAGTGTTTTGAAATCCACTAAGGACGCGATTAAAATCGTCAAAGAGCAAGGGGTACTTGTCGGCGTAGCGACAGGTCGAGGACCTTTTTTTGTTAAGGAATTGATGGACGATTTGGATCTGGACTTTGCGGTAACTTACAATGGCCAGTATATCTTTAATAAAGACAGAGTCTTGTTTACGAGCCCTATTTCCAAGTTACATTTGCGCCAGCTCATTACTTATGCTAAAAAAGAGGGTAAGGAGATTGCTCTAGGGACCAAGGATGCCATGTTAGGTTCTAAAATCATGTCCTTTGGTTTGGGTTCTTTTTCCCAACGAATCAGTCGCTTCGTTCCCTCTGTTTTAACTCGGACGGTGAGTCATTCCTTTAATCGTATGGTCAGCAAGGTTGTTCCCCAAAAGGAAGAAGATCTGCTTCATCTGATCAATCAGCCTATCTACCAAGTTTTGATGCTGATGACGCCAGAAGAATCTGAGAAGGCGGCAGCTGATTTTGAAGATTTGAAATTGACACGTAGCAATCCTTTTGCAGCGGATGTCATCAATCAAGGAAACTCTAAATTGGAAGGTATTCGCCGAGTTGGAAAAGAATATGGCTTTGACCTCAACCAAGTCATGGCCTTTGGTGACTCCGATAACGATCTTGAAATGCTGGCAGGCGTTGGGATGTCGGTCGCTATGGGAAATGGTAGTAGCAGTGTCAAGGAAGTTGCTAAGCACATTACCACTAGTAATCAGCAAGACGGAATCCACAAGGCCCTGGAACATTTTGGTGTTCTAGCTTCAGAAAAAGTCTTTGTCAGCCGTGACTATCATTTCAATAAGGTCAAGACCTTCCACCACATGATGGATGAACGAACCCAAGAAGAACCACGAGCTTGGGATTTAGAAGGTGCAACCCACAGGGCTGGCTTTAAAATAGAAGAATTGGTGGAATTTGTTAGAGCTGCCAGTCCTTCTGAAGAGGACTTTGGTCGAGCTCTATCGCAACTTCATCAAGCTCTTGATAAGGCGGCCGATAAAGTGGCTAAGAAGACGCCTGCTCAGCAAGATTTGATAGGTCAGGTAGATGCCCTGATCGACACGCTTTACTTTACCTACGGTAGTTTTGTCTTGATGGGGGTGGATCCAGAACGTATTTTTGATATTGTTCATCAGGCCAATATGGGGAAAATTTTTCCAGATGGCAAGGCTCATTTTGATCCAGTGACCCATAAAATCTTAAAACCAGATGATTGGGAAGAAAAATATGCTCCAGAACCTGCTATTAAAAAGGAACTGCAGCGCCAGCTCAAGGCTTATGAACGCCATAAAGAGAGAAATAATACTTAATGAAAATCAAAGAGCAAACTAGGAAACTAGCCGCAGGCTGCTCAAAGCACTGCTTTGAGGTTGTAGATGAAACTGACGAAGTCAGCTCAAAACACTGTTTTGAGGTTGCAGATAGAACTGACGAAGTCAGTGACATATATACGGCAAGGCGACGTTGACGTGGTTTGAATTTGATTTTCGAAGAGTATAAATAGTAAACAAAAAGGAGCGCTGAGCTCCTTTTCTTCGTGACTATAGGGTTTTTTCTTGTTCTCTCACAACCAGCAAATCAACCTTAGCATGGCGGAGGATGTATTCAGATGAAGAGCCGACCAAGAGGCGTTCAAAGGCGTTGAGACCAGTTGCGCCAACAAGGATGAGGTCCACTTCCTCAGCATCGGGAATAGTACGTGCCAAGAGGGTTTTTGGATTTCCCATTTCAATGACGATATGAACATCTGCCACACCAGCATCTTTAGCACGTTTTTCGTACTCTTTCATCAAACTTTCAGCGTCGACTTGGAGTTCTTCGTAAACTTCAGCATCAAAGGTGGATACGCTTTGGAGTGCGCGTGTGTCAATGACATGGGCGATGGTGAGTTTAGCGTCGTTTCGTAGAGCAGAATGAACTCCCTTGACAAAAGCCAAGTCCGCTTCTTTAGAACCATCGATTGCGACCATGATATTTTGGTAACGTTGTGCCATAATGAAACCTCCTGAAATTTTCTTACTATAATTGTAAACCTTTTCACTATAGAAGTAAAGCAAAAAAAGTATTTTTCAAAAGAATGTTAGCGATTAAAATCTATATAAATATATGATAAAATAAAAGAAAGGATAGCAGGAAAGAAGTGAAGGGAGGGAGAATGATGAAAAACGCTTTTCAAGAAACAAAAAATTCAAATTTCCTTTATTATGGAATCATCCTAGTTTCAGTCTTGCTAGAAGTTATCATGATCTGGCAATTAGAGAAGCTAATTCCGCTTCTCTATCCAGGTTTTGTTGGCTTTTTAGTCTTTCATCTACTCTACCATTTGGTATTATTCCTAGTTGCAAAAAGAAGTGGGCGTTGGGATTACTTGATGATATGGGGACTTTTCCTCATGTTCAATCTTCTTTATGACTCCTTTTTAGGCTTGCTTTTTCTAGGCTTATCTTTTGGTATGTGATGTTTTTTTGTCAAAACACCTGCTATCTCCCCTGTCTTGACCTCGCTCTTAGTGAGGTTTTTCTTCTGTAGGATTTTAATAACACATTTCAGTAAACTTGTCGCAATCCCTTTCTAGTGGTATAATGTTACTATCTCGATGAATTGAGGAAACAAGATGAAAGAATATAACAAGTCTAGTAAGTTAGAGCATGTTGCTTATGATATCCGTGGTCCTGTTTTGGAAGAAGCCATGCGGATGCGAGCAAACGGAGAAAAGATTTTACGTCTGAATACAGGAAATCCAGCAGAATTTGGCTTTACAGCGCCAGATGAGGTCATTCATGACTTGATTATGAATGCGCGTGATAGTGAAGGGTATTCTGACTCTAAAGGGATTTTCTCAGCCCGTAAGGCCATCATGCAGTATTGCCAGTTGAAGAAATTCCCCAATGTCGATATTGATGATATTTACCTTGGAAATGGTGTCAGTGAACTGATTGTTATGTCCATGCAGGGGCTTTTGGACAACGGAGACGAGGTCTTGGTACCTATGCCAGACTATCCTCTCTGGACAGCTGCTGTCAGCCTAGCTGGAGGAAATGCCGTTCATTATATCTGTGATGAGGCTGCAGAATGGTACCCAGATATTGACGATATCAAGTCAAAAATCACTTCCAATACCAAGGCAATCGTCCTTATCAATCCAAACAACCCAACTGGAGCCCTTTATCCTAAGGAACTCTTGTTGGAGATTATTGAGATTGCCCGTCAAAACGATTTGATTATCTTTGCGGATGAAATTTACGACCGCATGGTCATGGATGGACATGTGCATACGCCTGTGGCGAGTCTGGCACCAGATGTCTTCTGTGTCAGCATGAATGGCCTGTCAAAATCCCACCGTATTGCTGGTTTCCGTGTGGGTTGGATGGTCTTGTCTGGACCTAAGACACACGTTAAAGGCTATATCGAAGGGCTCAATATGCTATCCAATATGCGCCTTTGCTCTAACGTTTTGGCCCAACAAGTCGTACAAACTTCCTTGGGTGGTCACCAATCAGTTGATGAATTGCTCCTTCCTGGTGGACGAATTTACGAGCAAAGAAATTTCATTTACAATGCCATTCAAGATATTCCAGGTTTGTCTGCGGTTAAACCTAAAGCTGGACTCTATATCTTCCCTAAAATCGACCGCAATATGTACCGTATCGATGATGATGAACAGTTTGTCCTTGATTTCTTGAAGCAGGAAAAGGTTCTCTTGGTTCATGGTCGAGGCTTTAACTGGCAGGAACCAGACCACTTCCGTATCGTTTATCTTCCGCGTGTTGATGAACTATCCCAAATCCAAGAAAAGATGACTCGATTCTTAAAACAGTATCGTAGATAGGGCTTACATTCGAAAAAGCTGGAAACATTTGCCTTGAGCTATTGACAAAAGTGAAAGAATCAGATAGAATAGTAAAGTATGTTTAGTAACTGATCACTTTATAGCCGGCTAAACGAATACAAAATCTATGAGGAGGTATTCATCGTGAAACGTACTTATCAACCAAGTAAACTTCGTCGTGCGCGCAAACACGGATTCCGTAACCGTATGTCAACTAAAAACGGTCGTCGCGTATTGGCAGCTCGTCGTCGTAAAGGACGCAAAGTTTTGGCTGCATAATCCAAACGAACCATAACAAAAATCAGTAGGAACTCGAGTCTACTGATTTTTATTTTTGTAAAAAAGTTCAAAAAGGCTATATATTTTTGCTCAAATAGTGTATAATATTTCACATACTGTAAAAAATGGAGAATAATCATGAAGAAATCAAAAGTTATGCTTTTTGGAGCTATGGCTTTGACAGCAGGTCTAGCTCTAGCGGCATGTGGGTCATCCCAATCAAGCAATGCAGACAAGACATACTCTTATATCTTTGTCAGTAACCCTGATACCTTGGATTACATTACCTCTACACGAGACTCTACATCTAGTATCACAACCAACTTGATTGATGGTTTGTTGGAAAATGACCAGTATGGCAATCTCATCCCATCTATGGCTGAGTCATGGACAGTGTCAAAAGATGGCTTGACTTACACTTATAAGATCCGTCAGGGAGCTAAATGGTACACTTCTGAAGGAGAAGAGTATGCGGACGTAACCGCTCATGACTTTGTGACAGGACTTAAGTATGCGGCTGATAAAAAAGCTGAAAACTTGTACTTGGTACAAGACTCTATCAAGGGGCTAGCAGATTATGTTGAAGGGAAATCATCTGATTTTGGAACTGTTGGTGTTAAGGCGGTGGATGATTACACACTACAATACACCCTCAACCAACCTGAGACTTATTGGAACTCTAAAACAACAGCAAGTATCCTTAGTCCTGTAAATGAAGCCTTCTTGAAGTCTCAGGGAGATGACTTTGGAAGTGTGACACCATCAAGTATTTTGTCAAATGGTCCTTACTTGTTTAAATCCTTCACATCAAAATCTTTGATTGAATTTGATAAAAACCCTAATTACTGGGATAAGGATAATGTTAAAATCGAGAAAGTGAAACTCTCATTCTTTGATGGATCTGATCAAGACAGCATTGCTAGAGGCTTCTTGGATGGTAACTATACAGACGGCCGTATTTTCCCAACAAGTTCAGTCTTTGCTGAACTCAAGAAGGGAAATGAGGACAAGATTACCTATACACCGCAAAACTCAGTTACTTTCTACTATCTTTTCAACGTGAATCGTCAAAGTTACAAGCAGACTATGAAACAGTCTGATAAGGAAAAGACAGATTCACGCGCAGCTATGCAGAATAAAGATTTCCGTCAGGCTATCAACTTTGCCTTTGACCGTCATGCTTATGCAGCACAGACAAATGGTGAAGATGGAGCAGACCGTATCTTGCGTAACACAGTTACACCAAGTAACTTTGTCCAAGTTGGCGAAAAGAACTTTGGTGATATTGTCAATGAAAAAATTGTCAATTACGGTAAAGATTGGGCAAATATTAACCTAAACGATGGTAAGCAAGCCTTCTTGAACCCTGACAAGGCCAAAGAGAAGTTTGCTAAGGCCAAAGAAAGTCTGCAAGCTCAAGGAGTAACCTTCCCAATTCATTTGGATATGCCAGTTGACCAGACTGCTAAGTTGGATGTGCAACAGGCTGGATCTTTCAAACAAACAGTGGAAGAAACTCTTGGTAAAGAGAATGTAGTCATTGATGTTATCCAACTTTCTCCAGATGAAAAAGACCAGGCAACCTACTTTGCAGATACAGCAGAACAAAAAGACTACGATATCGACATCTCAGGATGGGGTGGAGATTACTCAGATCCTAAGACTTACCTAGCCATCCTTGATCCAGAGACAGGTTCTCAGTTGAAAAACATGGGCTTGTCTGAAGGAAAAGACAAAGAAGTCAAGGATAAGATTGGTCTTTCTGACTACAAGAAACTCTTGGATCAGGCAGATGCGGAAATCACAGATAATCAGGCTCGCTATGAAAAATATGCTGAAGCCCAAGCTTGGTTGACAGATAGTGCCCTCTTCCTACCAGTTCAAAGTGGTGGAGCTAATCCAATCTTCCGTAAGACTGTACCGTTTACAGGTCCATTCTCATTCGTTGGGAATAAAGGAAATGCTGACAACTACAAATATGTTGAATTGCAAAAAGAGCCAGTAACTGCTAAACAGTACCAAGAACTCTATGAAAAATGGCTGAAAGAAAAAGCTGAGTCAAATAAAAAAGCTCAGGAAGATTTAGCTAACCACATTCAATGATATTCCTAGTCATGCTTTTCAGTTAATACTCTTCGAAAATCTCTTCAAACCACGTCAGCGTTGCCTTACCGTAGGTATGTTACTGACTTCGTCAGTTCTATCCACAACCTCAAAACAGTGTTTTGAGCTGACTTCGTCAGTTCTATCTGCAACCTCAAAACAGTGTTTTGAGCTGACTTCGTCAGTTTCATCTACGACCTCAAAGTAGTGCTTTGAGCAGCCTGCGGCTAGCTTCCTAGTTTGCTCTTTGATTTTCATTGAGTATAAGCATAGTGGCTGAATTCAGAAAAAGGCCTTACCAGACGCTTCTTGCTTCTGGTAGGGCCTTTTCTTTATTCTTTTAAGTGATAAGAGTAGCTAGCGACAACGACGTCTTGGTGCCAACGAAGGGCGTATTTGAGTTTAAGACTCATCTGATTGTGCAGGATATTTTGCCAAGGTTTATTAGGGATAAACTGGGGTACCAGGACAGTGACTGTATAGTTCTTTTTCTGGGCATCCTCAGAGATTCGTTTGACATACTTGACAGTAGGGGTGATGATGTCGCGGTAGCTGGTCTTGATGTTCTTCAGAGTAATGGTTGGGAAGTAATCGGCAAATTCTTGGAGAATTTCTTGGTCTTTCTCTGCTGTTTCCTTAGTAGAAATGTGCATGGCTAAGACTTCATCACCGATACTTTGAGCGTAGTTAATGGCTCCGACGCTAACTCGGGTGACATTTCCTACTAGGACGAGGACAAGATTGCCATCGTAGGTACGTTTTTCGATGCCTTCATAGAGACGTAGTTGTTGGGCCACTTTTTGGTAATGACTGTGAATGGCCAAGAAAAGTAGGGTGAGTACGAGAATAATCGGGAAGAAAGGCCAGATATCACTGAGACGGAAAAAGAGCAGGATCAGCACGATAGCGTAGCAAATGATGGCTCCAAGGATATTGGCAAGGGCAGGTTTTAAGAAATTTGTCCCTTTTTCTTTTTTCCAATGGCGAATCATCCCAGTCTGAGATAGGGCGAAGGGAACGAAGACCCCGATAGTATAAAGGGGAATCAAACGTTCGGTATTGCCATTAAAAATGAGAAGAAGAATCATAGCCCCAAATGCCAGAGTTAAAATTCCATTAGAGTAGCCTAGGCGGTCTCCTTTTTCCATAAAGAGATGGGGCATGTATTTGTTTTTAGCCATATTGTAAGCTAGCATAGGGAAGGCCGAAAAGCCGGTATTTGCAGCTACGGCCAAAATTAAGGCTGTGGAGAATTGGAAGGTATAATAGCCAAGGTGGCCTAAGAAGGAATTACCAAGGATACCTTGAGCCATCTGTGAGAGGATGGTTTCTCCGTGTTGCGGCATAATTCCCATCCAGTAGTTTAGGAAGGTAATACCAGCAAACAGAAAACCTAAAATCAGTGACATGATGGTCAAGGTCTGAGCTGCATTCTTTTCTTTCGGAGCCTTGAAAAAGGGAACGGCATTTGAAATAGCTTCAACCCCTGTCAGAGAGGCAGAACCACTGGTAAAGGCTCTTAGAATGAGAACGATAGACAGACTCGGTACAGCATGCCCGATAGGAGAAGTTGCCTGATAGCTGAGAGAACCAGTTACTAGTTGAAAGATTCCATAGAGCAAGAGAAAGACAGTACTGATGATAAAGAGATAGACAGGAATCATCAGTGAACTGGCAGATTCTTTTAAGCCCCGTAAATTCAAGAGCATAAGCAAACAAACTAGAAAAATGGAAATGTGGAGGTTGTAAGGGTGGAGAGCAGGGAGAGCTGCTGTGATAGCATCGGCTCCAGATGACACCGATACCGCCACAGTCAGCATGTAGTCAACCAGCAGACTACCTCCAGCAATTAAGCCAAGTTGGGGAGATAGATTTTCTCGAGTAACCATATAGGCCCCTCCCCCTTGAGGGTAGGCATGGATGATTTGACGGTAGGAGACGGTCAGGCTAGCTAGGAGCAGGAGGACAAAGAGGCCGATAGGAAGGCTCCACCATATCGCAAGAGGAGAGAGACTAGCCAAGACGAGGACTACTTGCTCAGGCCCATAGGCAATGGAAGATAGAGCGTCGCTTGACAACATGGCCAAGGCCTGCATTTTTCCCAGTAGTCCCCCTTCGCCTTCGGTTAAGGACTTGAGAGGACGACCGATAAAAGTCTGTTTTAATTTTGTAAACATGGTATTTTCCTTTTCTGAAAATTTCAATAAGTGCTATTATACTGCTTTGAGAAAATAGCGTCAAGAGACGACGATGGATTTTAGAATATTTTGTACAGATGAGGAGAGAGGGTAGTTTTTTTGCTATAATAGTAGATAGAAAACGAGGTTAGAAGAGATGATTTTTGATACACATACACACTTGAATGTAGAAGAATTTGCTGGTAGTGAGGCAGAAGAAATTGCCTTGGCTGCTGAGATGGGTGTGACACAGATGAATATTGTTGGTTTTGATGAACCGACGATTGAGCGTGCCTTGGAGTTGGTGGATGAGTACGACCAACTCTACGCGACTATTGGTTGGCATCCTACAGAAGCAGGGACTTACACGGAGGAAGTCGAGGTTTACTTGTTGGATAAGTTAAAACATTCCAAGGTTGTGGCTCTAGGTGAAATTGGTTTAGACTACCATTGGATGACAGCGCCAAAAGAGGTGCAGGAGCAGGTTTTTCGCCGTCAGATTCAGTTATCTAAGGACTTGGATTTGCCTTTTGTAGTTCATACCCGTGATGCGTTGGAAGATACCTATGAGATTATCAAGAGTGAGGGCGTTGGTCCTCGAGGTGGTATCATGCATTCTTTTTCGGGAACTCTTGAATGGGCAGAGAAGTTTGTGGACCTTGGTATGACCATTTCCTTCTCAGGAGTGGTGACTTTCAAGAAGGCAACTGATATCCAAGAAGCTGCTAGAGAACTTCCTTTGGACAAGATTTTGGTGGAAACGGATGCTCCCTACTTGGCTCCTGTTCCTAAACGGGGTCGTGAAAATAAAACAGCCTACACTCGCTATGTAGTGGACTTTATCGCTGACTTGCGTGGCATGACGGCAGAAGAGCTAGCGGCGATAACAACTGCAAATGCAGAACGAATTTTTGGATTGGACAGCAAGTAATGAAAGAGAAAATTTCCCAAGTTATCGTGGTTGAAGGTCGCGATGATACGGCCAATCTCAAACGTTATTTCGATGTAGAGACCTATGAGACACGAGGTTCTGCCATCAATGAGCAAGATATTGCACGTATTCAGCGTCTACACCAACGCCATGGAGTCATTGTCTTTACAGACCCAGATTTTAATGGGGAGCGGATTCGCCGCATGATTATGACGGCCATTCCAACAGTTCAGCATGCCTTCCTCAAACGAGATGAAGCTGTTCCCAAGTCCAAAACCAAGGGGCATTCTCTGGGAATTGAACATGCTAGCTATGAAGACCTGAAAACAGCTCTAGCTCAGGTGACAGAACGATTTGAACAGGAGAGTCAGTTTGATATCAGTCGTAGCGACCTGATTCGCCTTGGCTTTCTAGCAGGGGCAGATAGCCGTAAACGCAGAGAATATCTGGGAGAGGCTCTCCGAATCGGCTATTCTAACGGCAAGCAACTCCTCAAGCGCTTAGAGTTGTTTGGGATTACCTTGGCAGAAGTGGAAGAAGCTATGAAATCTTATGAGAATAGTTAAGCAGACCCCAAATACAAGGGGAATGTGTTACAATAGAAGTAAGTAGATTTATGTCAGGGGATTCACTTTGATAATATTTAAATAGATGTTTAAAAGGGAAGAGTGAAATGAAAATACGAGTTGATAGAGAATCTATCTGTATGGGAGATGATGTTTTTTCTCATCAGATAGATCTTGATATCCCGGAGGATATGACAGTTGAGGAGCTTTGTAGTTTTCTTCAAAAGGACAGATATTTACCTAGCTTAGATACAGAATGGCTTTTACGACATGGTGGAAAGACAATAACAAGTTATAATACGGAAACAAAAGAACTGACGAATCCAAATGTTTATTTAAAAGGCCTGATTCATCAGGGCTCTAGAGGAAATGATTTTGTTTGGATATATCGTCGTTCATATTAGAAAAGAGAATAAATGAGAATTGCAGATTACAGCGTGACCAAGGCAGTGCTGGAGCGTCACGGTTTTACCTTTAAAAAGTCCTTCGGGCAAAATTTCTTGACGGATACCAATATTCTTCAAAAAATCGTGGATACGGCTGAGATTGATGACCAGGTTAATGTCATCGAAATCGGGCCAGGGATTGGTGCCTTGACGGAGTTTTTGGCTGAGCGTGCAGCAGAGGTCATGGCCTTTGAAATTGACCATCGTTTGGTACCGATTTTGGCAGATACCTTGCGTGATTTTGACAATGTTACCGTAGTCAACGAGGACATTCTCAAAGTTGATTTGGCGCAACATATCCAGAATTTCAAAAATCCTGACCTGCCAATCAAGGTAGTGGCTAATTTACCTTACTACATCACGACGCCTATTCTCATGCACTTAATCGAGAGTGGGATTCCTTTTAGTGAGTTTGTTGTTATGATGCAGAAAGAAGTGGCAGACCGCATTTCAGCCCAGCCGAATACCAAGGCTTACGGTAGCTTGTCGATTGCGGTGCAGTATTACATGACTGCCAAGGTTGCTTTCATCGTGCCTCGTACGGTCTTTGTGCCAGCGCCAAACGTGGACTCTGCTATTTTGAAAATGGTGCGTCGTCCAGAACCAGCCGTAGCAGTGGAAGACGAGAACTTCTTCTTTAAGGTTTCTAAGGCTAGTTTCACTCATCGACGCAAGACTTTATGGAATAACCTGACAGGTTACTTTGGCAAGACTGAAGAGGTCAAGGACAAGCTGACCAAGGCTTTGGACCAAGCAGGCTTGTCACCAAGTGTACGTGGGGAAGCCCTCAGCTTGGCAGAATTTGCCAGCCTAGCAGATGCACTTAAAGGGCAAGGACTCTAAGATGCAGGGACAAATTATTAAAGCCTTGGCAGGCTTCTACTATGTAGAGAGTGATGGCAAGGTTTATCAAACACGAGCGCGTGGAAATTTTCGTAAAAAAGGCCATACTCCCTACGTTGGGGATTTGGTAGATTTTTCTGCCGAGGAAAATTCAGAAGGCTATATCCTCAAGATTCACGAACGCAAAAACAGCCTAGTCCGTCCGCCAATTGTTAATATTGACCAAGCTGTAGTAATCATGTCAGTCAAGGAACCTGATTTTAACAGCAATTTGCTGGATCGTTTCTTGGTTCTTTTGGAGCACAAGGACATCCATCCCATCGTTTATATTTCCAAAATGGACCTACTGGAAGATAGAGGGGAACTGGATTTTTACCAACAGACCTATGGTGATATCGGCTATGACTTTGTGACCAGTAAAGAGGAACTCCTGCCTTTATTGACAGGCAAGGTTACGGTCTTTATGGGGCAGACAGGTGTTGGGAAGTCAACACTTCTCAATAAAATCGCACCAGACCTCAATCTTGAAACAGGAGAAATTTCAGACAGTCTGGGTCGCGGGCGCCACACTACTCGAGCAGTTAGTTTTTATAATCTCAATGGGGGTAAAATCGCAGACACACCAGGTTTTTCATCCTTGGATTATGAAGTATCAACGGCGGAAGACCTCAATCAGGCCTTCCCAGAGATTGCCACTGTCAGTCGAGACTGCAAATTCCGTACTTGTACCCATACCCATGAGCCTTCTTGTGCGGTTAAGCCAGCAGTTGAAGAAGGTACCATTGCGCCCTTCCGTTTTGACAACTACCTGCAATTCCTCAGTGAGATTGAAAATCGCAGAGAAACCTATAAAAAAGTCAGCAAAAAAATTCCAAAATAAGGAGAAACCTATGTCTCAATACAAGATTGCTCCGTCAATTCTGGCAGCAGATTATGCCAACTTTGAACGTGAAATCAAACGTCTAGAAGCAACTGGGGCAGAGTATGCCCATATCGATATCATGGATGGCCATTTTGTCCCGCAAATCAGTTTTGGTGCAGGTGTGGTTGAAGCTCTTCGTCCTCATAGTAAGATGGTCTTCGACTGCCACTTGATGGTAGCTAATCCAGAGCATCATTTAGAAGACTTTGCGCGTGCAGGTGCGGATATCATCAGTATCCATGTGGAAGCAACGCCCCATATTCATGGTGCCCTCCAAAAAATTCGTTCACTCGGAGTTAAGCCTTCAGTTGTTATCAATCCTGGCACACCAGTTGAAGCCATCAAGCACGTGCTTCACCTAGTTGACCAAGTCTTAGTCATGACAGTTAACCCAGGCTTTGGTGGGCAAGCCTTTCTACCAGAGACCATGGATAAGGTCCGTGAGTTGGTTGCCCTTCGTGAGGAAAAAGGTTTGAACTTTGAGATTGAAGTGGATGGTGGGATTGATGACCAAACTATTGCCCAAGCTAAAGAAGCTGGTGCGACCGTTTTTGTAGCAGGTTCCTATGTCTTTAAGGGAGATGTCAATGAGCGAGTACAAACTCTCAGAAAACAACTGGACTAGGGTTGCCGTTTTTGCAGGCGGAGACCGCGGTCATTATCGGACAGACTTTGATTGCTTTGTCGGTGTGGATCGAGGCTCGCTCTGGGTCTTGGAAGAAAAGCTGCCTCTTGCTCTAGCAGTTGGGGATTTTGATTCTGTTACTGCAGAAGAGCGACAGGTGATTCAAAAACGTGCCCAGCATTTTGTTCAAGCCCGACCAGAAAAAGATGATACAGATCTGGAATTGGCTCTCTTAACCATCTTTGAGCAAAATTCTCAGGCTCAGGTTACTATTTTCGGTGCTTTGGGTGGTCGTATTGATCATATGCTAGCTAACGTCTTTCTACCTAGCAATCCTAAGTTGGCTCCCTATATGCGCCAGATAGCGATTGAAGATGGGCAAAATTTGATTGCCTATTGTCCAGAAGGGACCAGTCAGTTAGAACCTCGTTTAGACTATGACTATCTAGCCTTTATGCCAGTTCGGGATAGCCAGCTGACTATTCTCGGTGCTAAGTATGAGTTGACTGAGGAAAATTTTTTCTTTAAAAAAGTGTACGCTTCTAACGAATATATAGATAGGGAAGTGTCGGTGACTTGCCCAGATGGCTATGTAGTCGTGCTGCATAGCAAGGACAGGAGGTAGGATGGAAAGTTTACTTGTTCTATTATTAATTGCCAACCTAGCTGGTCTCTTTCTGATTTGGCAAAGGCAGGATAAGCAGGAAAAACACTTAAGCAAGAGCTTGGAGGATCAGGCAGATCATCTGTCAGACCAGTTAGATTATCGCTTTGAACAAGCCAGACAAGCCAGCCAGTTAGATCAAAAAGACTTGGAAGTGGCTGTCAGCGATCGCCTGCAAGAAGTGAGAATCGAATTGCACCAAGGCTTAACTCAGGTCCGTCAAGAAATGACTGAGAATCTCCTCCAAACCAGGGATAAGACTGACCAACGTCTCCAAGCCTTGCAGGAATCAAATGAGCAACGTTTGGAACAAATGCGCCAAACCGTCGAGGAAAAACTAGAAAAGACCTTGCAGACACGCCTACAGGCTTCCTTTGAGACAGTTTCCAAGCAATTGGAGTCTGTCAATCGTGGTCTTGGAGAAATGCAGACAGTTGCCCGCGATGTCGGAGCCCTCAACAAGGTTCTCTCTGGAACCAAGACACGAGGGATTCTGGGAGAATTGCAATTGGGGCAAATTATTGAGGACATCATGACCCCTGCCCAGTATGAACGAGAATACGCAACGGTTGAAAACTCTAGTGAACGAGTGGAGTATGCCATCAAGTTGCCTGGACAGGGTGACCTGGAATATGTCTACTTACCGATTGACTCCAAGTTTCCACTGGCAGATTATTACCGCTTAGAAGAAGCCTATGAAGCTGGTGACAAGGACGAGATCGAACGCTGTCGCAAGTCACTCCTAGCCAGCGTCAAACGCTTTGCCAAGGATATTAAGAGCAAGTACATAGCACCACCTCGGACGACCAATTTTGGAGTTTTGTTTGTTCCGACAGAAGGTCTCTACTCAGAAATCGTCCGCAATCCGGTCTTCTTTGATGATTTGAGACGGGAGGAGCAGATTATTGTCGCAGGTCCAAGTACCCTATCAGCTCTTCTCAATTCCCTATCAGTTGGTTTCAAAACCCTTAATATCCAAAAGAGTGCCGACCATATCAGCAAGACGCTTGCCAGTGTCAAAACCGAGTTTGGCAAGTTTGGTGGCATTCTGGTCAAGGCACAAAAACACCTCCAACATGCCTCTGGCAATATTGATGAACTATTAAACCGTCGTACCACAGCTATCGAGCGGACGCTCCGTCACATTGAGTTGTCAGAAGGTGAGCCTGCGCTTGATCTACTCCATTTCCAAGAAGATGAGGAAGAATATGAAGATTAGTCACATGAAAAAAGATGAGCTATTTGAAGGCTTTTACCTAATCAAGTCAGCTGACCTGAGGCAAACTCGAGCTGGGAAAAATTACCTAGCTTTTACCTTTCAAGATGATAGTGGCGAGATTGAAGGGAAACTCTGGGATGCCCAACCTCATAACGTTGAGGCCTTTACCGCAGGTAAGGTTGTCCACATGAAAGGACGCCGAGAAGTTTATAACAATACCCCTCAAGTCAATCAAATTACCCTCCGCCTGCCTCAGCCTGGTGAACCCAATGATCCAGCTGATTTCAAGGTCAAGTCGCCAGTTGATGTCAAGGAAATCCGTGACTATATGTCGCAAATGATTTTTAAAATTGAAAATCCTGTCTGGCAACGGATTGTCCGAAATCTCTACACCAAGTATGATAAGGAATTTTACTCCTATCCAGCAGCCAAGACCAACCACCATGCCTTTGAAACGGGTTTGGCTTTCCACACTGCAACCATGGTGCGTTTGGCAGATGCTATTAGCGAAGTTTATCCTCAGCTCAATAAGAGCCTGCTTTATGCGGGGATTATGTTGCATGACTTGGCTAAGGTCATTGAATTGACGGGACCAGACCAGACCGAGTACACAGTGCGAGGCAATCTTCTTGGACATATCGCTCTCATTGATAGCGAAATTACCAAGACAGTTATGGAACTCGGCATTGATGATACCAAGGAAGAAGTCGTTCTGCTTCGCCACGTTATCCTCAGCCACCACGGCTTACTTGAGTACGGAAGTCCAGTTCGTCCACGTATCATGGAGGCAGAGATTATCCATATGATTGACAATCTGGATGCTAGCATGATGATGATGTCAACAGCTCTTGCTCTGGTGGATAAGGGAGAGATGACCAATAAAATCTTCGCTATGGACAATCGTTCCTTCTATAAACCAGATTTAGATTAATAATTTAAGAAAAACGAACATTTTTAGGGCAAGAATGTTCGTTTTTTTATGTGAATATGGTATAATAGATAAAATATCAAAATTAAATGAAGTGGGAAATAGAAATGAAATTAAGAAGAAGTGATCGGATGGTTGTCATTTCCAACTATTTGATTAATAATCCTTATAAACTAACTAGTCTCAATACTTTTGCTGAAAAGTATGAATCTGCTAAATCATCCATCTCAGAGGATATCGTGATTATCAAACGCGCCTTTGAGGAAATTGAAATCGGTCATATCCAGACAGTAACTGGTGCTGGTGGTGGTGTCATTTTCACACCATCAATCTCAAGCCATGATGCCAAGGAAATGGTTGAGGACTTGCGTGCCAAGTTGTCAGAAAGTGACCGTATCTTGCCAGGTGGCTATATCTACCTGTCTGATTTGCTTAGCACACCAGCTATCTTGAAAAATATTGGTCGCATTATTGCCAAGAGCTTTATGGACCAAAAAATTGATGCCGTTATGACCGTAGCGACCAAGGGTGTTCCACTTGCAAATGCAGTTGCCAATGTCCTCAATGTTCCTTTTGTTATTGTGCGCCGTGACCTGAAAATTACCGAAGGTTCAACTGTCAGCGTCAACTATGTTTCAGGTTCAAGTGGTGACCGCATTGAGAAAATGTTCCTTTCAAAACGCAGTCTCAAGGCTGGCAGCCGTGTCTTGATTGTGGATGACTTCTTGAAAGGCGGAGGAACTGTCAATGGGATGATCAGTCTCTTGCGAGAGTTTGATTCAGAATTGGCAGGTGTAGCGGTCTTTGCGGATAATGCCCAAGAAGAACGTGAAAAGCAGTTTGACTACAAGTCACTCTTGAAGGTAACCAATATTGATGTCAAGAACCAAGCCATCGATGTTGAGGTTGGCAATATCTTTGACGAAGACAAATAAGAGATAGAACTAAAGGTTGGAACGATTGTCCCAGCCTTTCTTTGCAAATAGAATAGAAGGAAACTTATGAAAACACCATTTATCAATAAAGAAGACTTAGAAAAGATTGTTGCCGAGTTCCCGACTCCCTTTCACTTATATGATGAGAAGGGAATTCGTGAGAAGGCAAGAGCCGTCAACCAAGCCTTTTCGTGGAACAAGGGCTTTAAGGAATATTTTGCAGTTAAGGCTACTCCAACACCAGCTATCTTGAAAATTCTCCAAGAGGAAGGCTGTGGTGTGGACTGCTCTAGTTATGTAGAGCTTTTGATGAGTCATAAACTGGACTTTCCAGGTTCTGAGATTATGTTCTCTTCAAACAACACGCCAGCTAAGGAATATGCCTATGCACGTGAATTGGGTGCGACCATTAACTTGGATGCCTTTGAAGATATTGAACATCTAGAGCGTGCAGCAGGCATTCCAGAAATCATCTCTTGTCGTTACAATCCTGGAGGCGTTTTTGAACTGGGGACAGACATTATGGACAATCCTGGAGAGGCCAAGTTTGGCATGACCAAGGATCAGCTCTTTGAAGCTTTTGCTATCTTGAAGCAAAAAGGAGCTAAGACTTTTGGGATTCACTCCTTTCTAGCGTCCAATACCGTGACCCATCTCTATTATCCAGAGTTGGCTCGTCAGCTTTTTGAATTGGCTGTTGAAATCAAGGAAAAGTTGGGCATTTCGCTAGACTTTATCAATCTTTCTGGCGGCATTGGTGTTAACTATCGTCCAGACCAGGAGCCGAACGATATCGCCTTGATTGGTGAGGGAGTTCGTAAGGTGTATGAAGAGGTCCTTACGCCAGCAGGTCTTGGTCAGGTTAAGATTTTCACCGAATTGGGTCGTTTTATGTTGGCACCTCACGGTGCTTTGGTCACAAGAGTCACTCATAAGAAGGAAACCTACCGTACCTATCTAGGTGTGGATGCATCAGCAGTCAACCTCATGCGTCCAGCTATGTATGGAGCCTATCACCATATTACTAACGTGACCCATCCAGATGGACCAGCTGAAGTGGTTGATGTGGTTGGTTCACTCTGTGAAAACAATGATAAATTTGCAGTGAATCGCGAACTGCCTCATACAGAAATCGGTGATTTGCTGGTCATTCATGATACAGGTGCCCACGGATTTTCAATGGGCTACCAGTACAATGCCAAACTTCGTTCTGCGGAAATCCTCTATACAGAAGAAGGCAAAGCCCGTCAAATCCGCCGTGCAGAGCGCCCTGAGGACTATTTTGCAACCTTGTATGGTTTTGATTTTGAAGAATAAAATGATAAGTAATTGAAAATGAAATTGAAAAACAGATTGCTTTCTAAAAAATAGGCAAAAATCTTGTTTTTCCTTCAAGTCGTGATATAATAAAACTATAAAACGTTTTCAAGGAAGGTAACGATATGTCTGAAGAAACAATTGATTATGGACAAGTGACAGGAATGGTGCATTCGACAGAAAGTTTTGGGGCGGTAGATGGCCCTGGTATTCGCTTTATTGTCTTTTTGCAGGGCTGTCACATGCGTTGCCAGTATTGCCACAACCCTGACACTTGGGCTATGGAGTCCAATAAGTCACGTGAACGGACGGTAGATGATGTCTTGACTGAAGCCTTGCGTTACCGTGGTTTCTGGGGAAATAAGGGCGGGATTACAGTCAGTGGAGGAGAAGCTCTCTTGCAGATTGATTTCTTGATTGCCCTCTTTACCAAGGCTAAGGAACAAGGAATCCACTGTACCTTGGATACCTGTGCCCTTCCTTTCCGTAATAAACCACGTTACCTTGAGAAGTTTGACAAACTCATGGCTGTCACTGACTTGGTTCTTTTGGATATAAAGGAAATCAACGAAGAACAGCACAAGATTGTCACTAGCCAAACCAATAAAAATATCTTGGCTTGTGCCCAGTATCTATCAGATATTGGAAAGCCTGTCTGGATTCGCCACGTGCTAGTTCCAGGATTGACAGATAGAGATGATGACTTGATTGAACTTGGTAAGTTCGTCAAAACCCTTAAAAATGTTGATAAGTTTGAAATTCTACCTTATCACACTATGGGTGAGTTCAAATGGCGTGAATTGGGAATTCCTTATTCGCTCGAAGGGGTTAAACCACCAACAGCAGACCGCGTCAAGAACGCTAAAAAACTCATGGATACCGAAAGTTACCAAGACTATATGAAACGTGTACATGGATAAAAAAGAAGCCTGATGGAAACATCGGGCTTTTGATACTCAATGAAAATCAAAGAGCAAACTAGGAAGCTAGCCGCAGGCTGCTCAAAACATGGTTTTGAGGTTGTAGATAAGACTGACGAAGTCAGTAACACATCTACGGCAAGGCGAAGCTGACGTGGTTTGAGAGATTTTCGAAGAGTATGACTTGCAAAAAAGACTTAGCAAATCAGCTAAGCCTTTTTCTTCTTATCTCGAACGTTGTTTTCCAGCGTTGCGATTTTTGTGTTTTTTCTTGCTTGTGATAGCAGTTGGTTGTTCAGGAGTAACGTCTTTTCGTCCACTTGGTGTAGAGAAAGCACGTGCTTTTGGTGGGTTCTTGGCTAGTTCTTCACGGACTTTTTTGCGAAGTTTTGGACGAACGATATAGTTGACGATAAACTGTTGGAGAATCATCATGAAACCACCGACAACCCAGTAAAGTGTGACACTGGCTGGTGAGAAAAGGGAGAAGACGACGATCATGAGTGGGCTCATGTAAATCATTTTCTTGATTTGTTCTCTTTGCATTTCATCTTCTACTCCGTGAAGTGAAAGGAGCGATTGAAGATAGTAAAGGACACCAGCGCAGGCAACCAAAATCATACTTGGAGAACCTAGAGGAATTCCTAGGTAGCTTGCTTGAGCAACCCCTTCAGTGTGTTGGGCAGCAAAGTAGATAGCAGAGAAGAAAGGCATTTGAAGGAGGATAGGGAAACATCCTACACCACCAAACATGCTGATGCCGTGCTCTTTTTGAGCGGCAAAGAGGGCTTGTTGGGCTTCTAGTTTTTCTTCTTGAGTGGTTGCTTCTTTGAGACGAGTTTGGTGTGGTTCAAGGACGTGTTTGAGGGCGTTCATCTTTTCAGAGTGAAGTGTCGCCTTCCATGATTGGTAAATACCAAGTGGCAAGATGATCAAGCGC
This sequence comes from Streptococcus sp. 27098_8_103, assembly GCF_041432345.1. GTDB lineage: Bacteria > Bacillota > Bacilli > Lactobacillales > Streptococcaceae > Streptococcus > Streptococcus mitis_BV. The sequence goes on along the minus strand of NZ_JAPVZK010000025.1, from coordinate 7,970 downwards.
ACGATAATGGTCACGATAATGATAGCGACACCAAAGCCTAGACCTTTATCAGTAGCGAAGTACTTGATAGCTTCTCCCATCGGGGCACCTAAGAAATCCCAAACGGGACCAATTGGCTTACCTGTTGCTTTATCAATTTGAACGCAACCTGTCAAGACTAATAGCATAGCTACTCCCATAGCTGAGAGTGCAAAACGTTTAATAGTTTTCAATGTGTTCATTCCTTCTTTTAAAAATAATACCTTTCTATTCTACTGTTTTTTTACAAAATATACAATAGTTCTAGAGACCTAATTTGCGATTTTAAAGTCAGGGTAAGGAGGAAAGTTGCTTAGTTTGACATCTAAGTAGCTGACTTTTGAAAAAGGTGTTGGTCCTTTGCGGATTTCTTGGATAAATTTTGCCATGGTAGCAGATGAGTCTGCTTGGGCTAAAATTTCCACTGTGCCATCGTCGTTATTCCATACTCGACCTGTGATGCCACCAATTTCAAGTGCCAGGCTGTAAACACCCCAACGAAAGCCGACTCCTTGCACCCTGCCTTGGGCAATCATTCTAACCTTTTGCATACCAAACCCCTTTGATTGTGTTATAATATTTCTATGACTATTATAACCTCAAAAGCCAATTCTGTGGTAAAAAATGCCAAGAAATTACACCAAAAAAAATACCGCAAGTCTGCCTATTTGATTGAAGGCTGGCACTTGTTTGAAGAAGCTGTTCAAGCTGGAGTGACGATTGAGAAAATCTTTGCCCTAGAAAGTTATCGAGAACAGTTAGTTGCTTTTCCGCAAACTGTCTGGGTATCAGAGGATATTTTGCTAGATTTGGCGGATTCTCAGACTCCACAGGGAATTGTTGCGGTGGTTCAAAAAGAAGAAGTAGAACAAACTGACTTTAGTCAGGGAAAGTTCTTGTTTTTGGAAGATGTGCAAGATCCTGGTAATGTGGGAACTATCATTCGGACTGCGGATGCAGCAGGTTTTACTGGAGTGATTGTTTCAGATAAATCGGCAGATATCTACAGTCTCAAGACCTTACGTTCGATGCAAGGCAGTCATTTCCACCTGCCCATTTACCGGATGTCTAGTCAAGCGCTTCTAGAGAAAGCTAAAAAGGATGGTATCCCTGTGCTAGCAACCACACTTTCCAAGGATTCTAAAGACTATCGTGACGTGCCTCATTTTGACCAGTTTGTCTTGGTTATGGGAAATGAAGGTCAAGGAATTAGTCCCCTCATGGCTGAAAGTGCAGACCAGTTGGTTCACATTAGCATGAAGGGTCAGGCAGAGAGTCTCAATGTTGCAGTTGCAGCAGGTATTTTGATTTTCCATTTAAGCTAATTTTAATTTTCTTTGTTATAATCAAGGAAAGACATCCATAGAAAAGGAGACAAGGATGAATCATACTATTATACAAGACCGTACTGGTCTCAATCAATTTTACGCTAAGGTCTATGCCTTTGTTGGATTAGGCATCGGACTATCCGCCTTGGTATCTGGCCTCATGTTGACTGTTTTTCAGTCTCAGTTGGTTTACTTTTTGATGCAGGGACGTCTCTGGTTGACCATTGCAACTGTTGCGGAGCTAGCACTAGTCTTCGTTGCTAGTAACATGGCCTTAAAGAATAGTCCAGCTGCTCTTCCAGTATTTTTACTTTACTCCGTTTTAAACGGCTTTACCCTCAGTTTTGTGGTGGCCTTCTATACTCCCGGTACAGTTTTATCCGCCTTTGTGTCGAGCGCCCTTCTCTTCTTTGTCATGGCAGCAGTTGGTATGGTCACCAAGAAAGACTTGAGTGGGATCGGTCGAGCTATGATGGCAGCTCTTATCGGTTTGATTATTGCTATGGTAGTCAATATTTTCTTGGCTAGCGGTTTCTTTGATTATATGATTAGTGTAGCCATGGTTTTGGTCTTCTCAGGGTTGATTGCTTGGGACAACCAAAGAATTCGTCTCGCTTATGAACAATCACAAGGCCGTGTAGCGACAGGTTGGGTTGTGTCAATGGCTCTCAGTATTTATCTTGATTTTATCAATCTTTTCCTAAGTATTCTACGTATCTTTGGTCGCAATGACTAGAGGGTTCATGACATCAGTGTTCCAAGGAACACTGATTTTTTCGTATTTGCTCTTTCCTTTTCTTGAAAATAGGTGTATAATGCTTTTAATTAATTTTTTGAGGAGTAGTTTATGAAGAAAAGTTTTATTCATCAACAAGAAGAGATTTCCTTTGTCAAAAACACTTTTACCCAGTATTTGAAAGATAAGTTAGAAGTTGTCGAAGTTCAAGGTCCTATCTTGAGCAGGGTTGGCGACGGGATGCAGGATAATTTATCAGGTGTGGAGAATGCCGTATCGGTCAAGGTTCTCCAAATTCCTGATGCTACTTATGAAGTGGTGCACTCACTTGCCAAATGGAAACGCCATACTTTGGCCCGTTTTGGTTTCGGTGAGGGAGAAGGCCTTTTTGTCCACATGAAGGCCCTTCGTCCAGACGAAGATTCGCTGGATGCGACCCACTCTGTTTATGTTGACCAGTGGGACTGGGAGAAAGTTATCCCAAATGGTAAACGTAATATCGCTTATCTAAAAGAAACAGTTGAGAAGATTTACAAGGCTATTCGTCTTACTGAGCTAGCTGTTGAAGCCCGCTATGACATCGAATCAATCTTGCCAAAACAAATCACTTTTATCCACACAGAAGAGTTGGTAGAACGCTACCCAGATTTGACACCAAAAGAGCGTGAAAATGCTATTTGTAAAGAATTTGGAGCAGTATTCTTGATCGGTATCGGTGGTGAATTACCAGACGGTAAACCGCACGATGGACGTGCACCAGACTACGATGACTGGACAAGCGAGTCTGAAAATGGTTACAAGGGTCTAAATGGTGATATTCTTGTTTGGAATGAGTCTCTGGGGGGAGCCTTTGAGTTGTCTTCTATGGGAATCCGTGTAGATGAAGAAACGCTTCGTCGTCAGGTTGCCATTACAGGTGATGAAGACCGCTTGGAATTGGAATGGCACAAGGCTTTGTTGAATGGTCTATTCCCATTGACAATCGGTGGAGGAATTGGACAATCTCGGATGGCCATGTTCCTACTTCGCAAGAAACACATCGGAGAAGTGCAAACAAGTGTTTGGCCTCAAGAAGTCCGCGATACTTACGAAAATATTTTGTAGAGAATCGAACCGCAAGGTTCGGTTTTCTTTCTCTTTTCGCCCATAATTTGGTATAATAAACGGTATGAAAATCGTATCAGGAATCTATGGGGGACGTCCCCTAAAGACACTAGAAGGAAAGACGACAAGACCTACTTCGGATAAGGTTAGGGGAGCCATTTTTAACATGATTGGTCCCTACTTTGAAGGGGGACGAGTCTTGGACCTGTATGCAGGTAGTGGTGGTTTATCTATCGAGGCAGTCTCGCGTGGCATGTCCAGCGCTGTTTTGGTGGAACGAGAACGTAAGGCTCAGGCTATCGTGGCTGAAAATATTCAGATGACCAAGGAAGTTGGAAAATTTGAGCTCCTCAAGATGGATGCAGAAAGGGCATTGGAACAGGTATCTGGGGAATTTGACCTCATTTTCTTAGACCCTCCTTATGCCAAGGAACAAATCGTAGCAGATATTGAAAAAATGGATGAGAAAGAGCTTTTTTCTGAAGATGTCATGGTCGTGTGTGAGACGGATAAGGCCGTCGAACTTCCAGAAGAAATTGCCTGCCTGGGTATCTGGAAGGAAAAAATTTATGGAATTAGTAAGGTGACAGTCTATGTCAGATAAGATTGGCTTATTCACAGGCTCATTTGATCCGATGACAAATGGGCATCTGGATATCATTGAACGGGCTAGCAAACTCTTTGATAAGCTCTATGTCGGTATTTTTTTTAATCCCCACAAACAAGGATTTCTCCCTATCGAAAATCGTAAACGGGGGTTAGAAAAGGCTGTGATACATTTGGGAAATGTTAAAGTTGTGTCTTCTCATGATGAATTGGTAGTTGATGTCGCAAAAAGACTGGGGGCTACTTGCCTAGTGCGGGGTTTGAGGAATGCAGCGGATTTGCAATATGAAGCCAGTTTTGATTACTACAACCATCAGCTGTCTCCTGATATAGAGACCATTTATTTACATAGCCGACCTGAACATCTCTATCTCAGTTCATCCGGTATTAGAGAGCTATTGAAGTTTGGTCAGGATGTTGCCTGCTATGTTCCTGAGAGTATTTTGGAGGAAATAAGAAATGAAAAAAAAGATTAGATGGCCCTTATATGTCATTGCGGCCTTGATTGTGACTTTCTTGGCATTTGTAGTGCCCTTGCCCTATTATATAGAGGTTCCAGGTGGTTCGGAAGATATTCGCCAAGTCCTTAAAGTCAATGACACAGAAGATAAGGAAGCTGGTGCCTATCAATTCGTTACGGTTGGTGTCCAGCACGCTACTTTAGCCCATATGATTTATGCTTGGTTGACGCCTTTTACAGATATTCGTAGTGCCCAGGAGACTACAGGTGGTTCTTCCGATGTTGAATTTATGCGGATCAATCAATTCTACATGCAGACATCGCAGAATATGGCTAAGTATCAAGGGCTAAAAACAGCTGGTAAGGATATTGAACTAAAATATCTTGGGGTTTATGTTTTGACTGTGACGGATAATTCGACCTTTAAAGGGATTCTCAACATCTCTGATACGGTCACAGCAGTCAATGATCAGACATTCGACAGTTCCAAAGACTTGATTGATTACGTCAATTCTCAAAAACTAGGGGACTCCGTCAAGGTGACCTATGAAGAGGATGGGCAAACCAAGTCTGCAGAAGGTAAGATTATTACCTTGGAAAATGGCAAAAATGGAATTGGAATTGGCTTGATTGACCGTACAGAAGTGACCAGTGATGTCCCAATTCGCTTTTCAACAGCCGGTATCGGCGGACCAAGTGCTGGTCTCATGTTTAGTCTGGCCATCTATACCCAGATATCTGACCCTGGCCTTCGAAATGGCCGTATCGTTGCCGGTACAGGAACCATTGACCGCGATGGGAATGTGGGGGACATTGGAGGTATCGATAAGAAAGTTGTAGCTTCGGCTAGAGAAGGTGCTGCTATTTTCTTTGCCCCTGATAACCCTGTTAGCGAAGAAGAACAAAAAGCACATCCTGATGCGAAAAATAACTACCAAACAGCCCTGGAAGCAGCTAAAACAATCAAGACAGATATGAAAATAGTGCCAGTTAAAACCCTACAAGATGCAATTGATTACTTGAAAAACAATCCCTAGTTTTTAAGTGAAGTTTCCAAACTAGCGCACAAACAGAGAAGATGGTATAATAGTCAAATGGTTCAATTATTATTCACTCTAAGCAGTCACATGCTCTTTATTTATGTGAGTTTTTACCTTTTAAAGGATCTTGTTAGATGGGAAAAGGTTTTAAAAGTGACAGCTGAGAATACAAGAAAAGTCCGTTTATTGATAGCTCTTTTCAGTATTGTAATGGGCTACATCATGAGTTCATTCTTTATCAGCCTGTATCAGTTGTGGCAAGAAGTGCTTAGAGGATTATTATAAAATCAAGAGTAAAGGAAATAAGTATGGAAAAAATTGTGGTTCAAGGTGGCGATAATCGTCTGGTAGGAAGTGTTACGATCGAAGGAGCAAAGAATGCAGTCTTGCCCTTGTTGGCAGCGACTATTCTAGCAAGTGAAGGAAAGACCGTCTTGCAGAATGTTCCTATCTTGTCAGATGTGTTCACTATGAATCAGGTGGTTCGTGGTTTGAATGCCAAGGTGGATTTTAATGAAGAAGATCATCTTGTTGAGGTGGACGCGACTGGCGATATCACTGAGGAAGCTCCTTACAAGTATGTCAGCAAGATGCGTGCATCTATCGTTGTCTTGGGACCAATTCTTGCCCGTGTAGGTCATGCCAAGGTATCCATGCCAGGTGGTTGTACGATTGGTAGCCGCCCTATTGATCTGCATTTGAAAGGTCTAGAAGCTATGGGGGCTAAGATTAGTCAGACAGCTGGTTATATCGAAGCCAAGGCTGATCGCTTACATGGAGCTCATATCTACATGGACTTCCCAAGTGTTGGTGCTACTCAGAACTTGATGATGGCAGCGACGCTGGCTGATGGGGTTACAGTGATTGAAAATGCTGCGCGTGAGCCTGAGATTGTGGACCTAGCCATTCTCTTAAATGAAATGGGAGCTAAAGTAAAAGGTGCTGGTACAGAGACCATTACCATTACCGGTGTGGAGAAACTTTATGGTACGACTCATAATGTAGTCCAAGACCGTATCGAAGCGGGAACCTTTATGGTGGCTGCTGCCATGACTGGTGGTGATGTCCTGATTAAAGATGCTGTTTGGGAGCACAACCGTCCCTTGATTGCCAAATTGCTTGAAATGGGAGTGGAAGTGACGGAGGAGACTGAAGGAATTCGAGTTCGCTCTCAACTAGAAAATCTAAAAGCTGTCCATGTGAAAACCTTGCCCCACCCAGGATTTCCAACAGATATGCAGGCTCAATTTACAGCCTTGATGACTGTCGCAAAAGGCGAATCAACTATGGTGGAGACAGTTTTTGAAAATCGTTTCCAACACCTAGAAGAAATGCGCCGTATGGGCTTGCACTCTGAAATTATCCGTGATACAGCACGTATTGTTGGTGGACAGCCTTTGCAGGGAGCAGAAGTTCTTTCAACTGACCTTCGTGCCAGTGCAGCCTTGATTTTGACAGGTTTGGTAGCACAAGGAGAAACCGTAGTTGGTAAATTAGTCCACTTGGATAGAGGCTACTACCGTTTTCATGAGAAGTTGGCGCAGTTGGGTGCTAAGATTCAGCGGATTGAGGCAAGTGATGAAGATGAATAAGAAATCAGGCTACGTAGCCAAGCGTTTACTTTTAGTCATTCTGGTACTGATTTTAGGTGCTTTAGCCCTAGGAATCGGTTTAATGGTCGGTTATGGAATCTTGGGCAAGGGTCAAGATCCATGGGCTATCCTGTCTCCAGCAAAATGGCAGGAATTGATTCATAAATTTACAGGAAATTAGGCTGGAAAACCAGCCTTTTTCTAGAGATAAGGAGAAATATGAACAAAAAAACAAGACAGACACTAATCGGATTGCTGGTATTATTACTTTTATCTGCCGGTAGCTATTATATCAAGCAGATGCAGTCGACAGCTAATACTCCTAAAACTAAGGTGAGTCAGAAAAAACAAGCGTCTGAAGCTCCTAGTCAAGAATTGGCAGAAAGTGTCTTAACAGATGTAGTCAAGAGTCAAATAAAAGGGAGTCTGGAGTGGAATGGATCAGGTGCTTTTATCGTCAATGGTAATAAAACAAACCTAGATGCCAAGGTTTCAAGTAAACCTTACGCCGATAATAAAACAAAGACAGTGGGCAAGGAAACCGTGCCAACTGTAGCCAATGCTCTCTTGTCTAAGGCAACCCGACAGTACAAGAATCGTGAAGAAACGGGGAATGGTTCGACTTCATGGACTCCTCCAGGATGGCATCAGGTTAAGAATCTAAAGGGGACTTATACCCATGCGGTCGATAGAGGTCATTTGTTAGGCTATGCCTTGATCGGTGGCTTGGATGGTTTTGATGCTTCTACAAGCAATCCTAAAAACATTGCTGTTCAGACAGCCTGGGCAAATCAGGCGCAAGCTGAGGATTCGACAGGGCAAAACTACTATGAAAGCCTGGTACGTAAATCCTTGGACCAAAACAAGCGTGTCCGTTACCGTGTAACCCTTTATTATGCTTCAAACGAGGATTTAGTACCTTCAGCTTCACAGATTGAAGCCAAGTCTTCAGACGGAGAATTGGAATTTAATGTTCTAGTTCCCAATGTTCAAAAGGGGCTTCAACTGGATTACAGAACTGGAGAAGTGACTGTTACTCAGTAAAATACAAAATAAACTCCTATGTCACTTGTCGATATAGGAGTT